>NZ_JAGDXD010000011.1 GCF_023256255.1 Caldivirga sp.
TTTTTAAAGTCGAAAGAAATAGGTATATTATTCATGATAAGTAATTTCACGGGATATTTATCTGTAAGCATTGATAGGTCCTCATGCTGAAGCTTAGTATCTAATAATTGAAGCACCATAATGTATTTATTCTTATTCAAGATTTATATGTTTTGTTCCAATAATAGGATTAAGTTGTATTAATTTTCTAAGTGAAATCACTTAGATGCAATAATTTAAATAAGTATACAGAATCTTAGTGTCTTTTTAACGCTGGACAATCTATCTCCTAGATTAATTTAGAAGGGGACTACTATAATCCATTTATCAAAGAATAACCTTAAGTCCAATAGACTTTAATTGTTGAGCGAGCTGAGATTCTTCATCCTGCGTTAGGTTCCTCACTAGAGGTTCCTTAACTCCCCCGAAATCGTACTTCAGTAACTTGATTAGGCTATGGTATACTGCTGGTTTGGGGTAAGCCTCAGTAATATTCATGGTTCTTGAAATCACCCTCTGTGCATTAAGGGCCTTATTTAAATCACCACTTTTGGCAAGTCTATAGGCATTCACCACAAGTTCAGTGTTTGAATTAGCTAGTATTGATATTACACCATTAGCGCCAACGGTTATTGATGGCACTATTAAATTGTCTGAGCCGCTGAAAACATTAAGACTTAGGTTAATGAATTCCATTAATTGCGCTAAGTCGCCGCTACTATCCTTAATACCGCTTAACTTAACACCGTCTTTAATAAGCCTTTCAACTAGGCTTGGAGTAATGTTGAAGCTTGTGCTGCCTGGGATATTATATATGTATAATGGTAGACTTGTTAACTCATTTATCTTACCATACATTAACTTAAGTGTACTGTAGTCAGGCTTATAGTATATTGGTGGTATTGAGGCTACTGCATCAGCCCCATAATGTTCAGCAAGCTTAATAGTCTCCCTCGTAATCCCCCAATCATTACTATAGACCTGAATAATCAAGTGCTTCGCCTTAATTTCACTAAGGACTTCAAGAATAAGTCTTCTCTCATCAATGTTAAGTAATACACCTTGACTAGTGGTTCCAAGGATGAAGAAACCATCAACCCCCTCCTTAATCAAGGCCTCAGCATGAAGAGTTAGGTTATCGGTATTGATTTTACCATCCCTAAAGGGTATGGCTAACGCTACCAGGATTCCCTCCATAATACGCAGTTAATTCATGCATTAAAATATTTTTCACTAAATGTTATTACCTTGATTATATTCTTTCTTAATTATTATTTTTAATCTACTCGCTACGCATAGATACCAGTGATTTACCTTAATATCATTATTCTATCATTAAGGTAATTCGATGAGAACTAGGCTTAGAACTATAATAAGAAGCCAAGATTTAAGTACTTATGTGAGCTATCCCATCCTTAAGAGTTGGTTTTTCCTGTTTAATTACTTTACCTTGCCCTTAGTCTGTACTAAGGATAATGGATGAGACTTTACAGGTGGTTGAGTTAGCTTCTACATACGGTCATTAGCCTAATGACTAACGTGTATTTCACCATAAGTTAACCAGTAACTTATCCTACTAATAAGTGAGCACTCTAATCTATACTATTGCTCATGACAATTATACACGTTCATTGAAGACTACGCTTAGGTGATTATGTGTAGGAGTTTAGTTCTATGGTTCAAGTATTATTTCTGCTGATATTTCATTGTCTTCACTTAGCTTGAAGGCTACTAAGTCATCATATTGATCAAGCTCCATGATGTTCCACCCATCCTTGAGTTGAACCTCCTCTGCACGTACTTTAGCTGCCAGTGAGTATTCAGCTATGGTTAACTTAGCCTGCTTGCTAACGTGGATCTTAAGTCTCCTCCTATTGAAGCCTCTAAGTGGTATTCCACCGAACCAGCCGTTTAAGCCACTTGACTCCCTTGAGTATGCCCCATCCCATATCCATACTCTAACTGGGGTTAGGGGCTTTGATAGAATTTTATCAACGGGTATTGTGAATACGCCACCAATACCTGACCTGTATGCGTATACTCCAGTATGATTAGTATGTGATGCCCCCAGGTAGAGGTTCTCACCGTCAGTTGCCATTCCTGATATGAAGCCTGTTGAAGCTATTACCTGCGGTGTCACTGAATCCATGCGCATTAGCAGTGTTACGTCGGATCTGGCTGATGGTTCCTTTAAATGGTCCCATGGATTAAAGGCTATAATGGGTATCCCATACACATACACCTTCTGTGACCTAACACCGCCTAGGTGATAGGGCATCCCATCCTCTGGGTTGTGGGTTTCCAGTAGTGGGAATAGTGTGTATTTATCCTTATCAGGTTGAATGTAAATTAAGGCTCCTGCATAGAAAGCCATTAACCTATTTTGAAGCTGAATAATCTGCCCACCCCTCCTACGTATCTTCATTCTTCTACCTGGTTCCAGTGCGAACTCAAACTCATTAACCCTATTCACTGATCCATCCCTCATATTGTATATTACTATGGCTGAATCCTCCATTAATGCTGGGTTGAATAACGTTGCGTAGATTTTATCATCCTTAAGCTCCATCTTGTATACTGTACCCTCAGCCAGGTACTCCACCTTACGGTCCCTAAGCTCGATGCGCCATAGGCCTAATTCAGCGTGTCCATCAGCTCTAGTGAAGTAGACTGAATCCTCATGACCATCGTAGAGTAGGTCAGTTACCTCACCGTACCAGTGGTTTGGAGGTATCTTATTATCCCACTTCCTTGACCAAAGCACCTCAACCCTATTATTCTCATCAATCATGTGTATGTGACTGTACTTATTCCTCATGTCTTGGAGTCCATTAGGCAAAACACCGGGTGGTGCCTTAAGCCAACCACCAATGAAGAGTAGGTCCCTTGAATTAGCCATTGCTGCATGAGTATCCCCAGCAACCCTGGGTTGGGCTCCAAGCTTCTCGTAACTATATATTAACCTACCGTCTGAGTAAACCTTGGCTGCATGCCCATCATGAATTATCATTGATTTGGATTTAGGGTGAAAGCCTATGTAAAGGCATCTGAAGCTATGGTGACCTAGGCCAGCTTCATCATGGGCTATGAAGCCCTCAAGCAGTAGATCCCTAGCCATTATTATCCCCATGGTTGAAGACTTAATAAGGATGCCCTCTAACCTATCCTATACCTCATCATTATCCTCATGCTGTGGTGTACTGCTTTAGGTGGTTTATGGTGTATTTGCTACATGTAAAACATAGTTCCCGTAGTAATGCTTATTAAGCACTTAACATCTATAATAATAATGCAAGTTAATTACCTTAACCTTGGCCGTGGATTCACCTACGTTGAGTTTGATTATATTCATAGGGTTGACTGGACATATAGGGCCAGTAACTATGAGTTCAATTACAATGTCCTTGAATCTTACATAAATGAACCTGAGAACTACGCCCTAGAGTTCGCCATACTTAAGGTTAATAATAAGGCTACGCTTAAGAGTATACTAGGCATCATTAGGAGTGACGCTAATGTTAAGGAGATTATTAAAACCACACCATTAAACGCAGGCTACCCTAAGAGGGTTAGTATTGTTCTGAAGGTTAAATTAGATAACTCCACCAGGCTTAAGGCATATAGGTTGGGTGGCATTGAGGTTAAGGACATTATAACTAATGGCGTGGAGAATTGGGGATTCGCATTACCCAGCTTAAGTGAAGTTAACAGGCTTAAACAGTATTTGGAAATGGGTGGTGAGATTAAGGAAATGCGAGTAAGGCGCGTTAACGCCGATGATTTAATATACATGACTAGCTACAGTAAGTTAACCCCATTCCTAAGTAGGGGTGAGTTAAGGGTATTGAGGACTGCTTACGAATTGGGATTCTTCAATGAACCAAGGGAGGCTACGTTAAGTAAGGTTGCAGATGAATTGGGATTATCCACTACAACTGTGAATTATGAAATAAGGAGGGGAATATATAAGCTACTAACCCTAATACTAAGGGGAGGCAATCAGTATTACGATTACTGAGATTAAAACTCATTAACCCAAGACCTAATGCTAATACTTAAATGCTCTCACCGAATTATAAGCAGCAATGATTAGAATCAGTAAACTCATCTTAGGCGTATTAGCGTTAACTACTGTGATACTTGCCTCAATATTAATGGAGTCGGTGACCTTACCTCAATATCAATTACCCAGTAATAAATCCTTCATAATACTTTGGGTGACGCCATGGGGTGGGACAAGCAATTACTCAATACCCACCTGGGCTATCCCAGGGGTTGTTGTTTGGTATCAATGTAATAACCCATCAGCATCATTATCAATGGTTAATCAACAGGTGGCGCTTATTCAACGCTACCTCAGTCAAAACAGGACAGTCTTCATAAACCTAATGTGTGAGTTACCCAATGAGTGGAGGGGTCTACTCCACTACATCACCATCCCCCAGTATTTATTAGTTAACTTAATGAATATTGATCCAGGTGGTAGGAACCTCTACATAGGGTTCAGTGAAGAGTCAGCATGTGTTAATGACCCAGTCTGCAGGGCAACAATGGTGGGTATTTATAAGGAGGTTCATGCCCTCTTTCCTGAGGCTGGCCTCTTCTACTACGCCAGTTTACGTGACCTTCCAGACAATGTCCTAGCCCTGGCTAATGAGGCTAACTTAACCTTAGTAGGTTACGATAATTATGATTACAATTACGTTAATGGTACGGTCGTTGTTCCTCAGTACGCTATAAGTGACATGATTTACCTAGAGGAACATGGCTACAATGGTAGGTTTATCATGGGGGAACTTGGGTTAAGGGTTTGCGACCAGGAGGCATACGTATATGCTTGGCAGAATCCCTACGTTGGCCCAGTTAATTGCACGGCACCAGCTATTTATGACTCACAAATATTAAGACAATATGAGGAGGAGGTTCACCCAACCTTCATAGGTATTTGGGCTTGGAATGGCCCACCCTTCGGTGTTGTTGATAATCCACTAATGCTGGAGGTGATAAGCAAGTACGCTGAGACACCTAACCTTCAACCAATTACCCCACCTTCGGGTTCGATAAGGTTAGCTTCATGGGGTCTTTCATTTAATCCACAGGGCTTAATGCAATTAATAACTAACTACACGTTATCAACAGGCAACTACGTGATTTACTCACCAATTTCAATAAATGGATTAATGCCTAATGAATCAACACTCCTCAGCATAATGAACTCCAGTAATCCACCTAATGTTATTCAGGTTAATGGAGGACCATGGCTACTTACCCTAGCCTTAAGTGGAGTGCGGTTACTTAACTTAACTTCCGTAGCCTCATCCATGGGTATGCTTAGTAATGGGGTTGAGGAGGTTATGTTGGCGAACATGTTTAACGGTACCTTACTTTCATTACCCATTAATGTATACAGGGGTGATTTACTTTACATTAATGTTCAGTTACTTAGGGAGTATAACTTACCAATACCAACTACAGTGGAGCAGTTGATTAATGATACAGAGGAGTTAGCTAACTACGGCTTTACGTGCGTATGGGTTATTCCAAGTGGGGATAATGGGCAAGATCAAATTAACCTATGGCAATCATTATTCCTTGGACTAGCCAGTGAGAAATATGGTCCAGCAGTCGCTGCTAGGTTAATGAATGAACTCCTCTACGGTACCCTTGATCTACGTAACTCAACAGTAATTCAATTAATTAATGAAACCAATCAATACTACTTAACCATAACTCAATACGACTGCTCAGGCTGGCAGTATATGAATTGGGCTGAGGCAACATCACTGCTACTTCAAGGTGCGGCAGTTTTCCAGGTTGGTGACTCTAGGTTGGCTGGTTACGCCCTTCAACAGGGTACACTGGTGTACCCGGCTACGGCCCCTTACATTAATAATACCTCAGTGAACATTATTGCTGAACCATTTCCAGGAACTGAGGGTGTTTACGTTATTGATGTTGATTCCGCTGCAATACCCATTAACGGTAACTCAATGATTAACCTCAGTGAACGCTTCGTTGAGTTCTGGGCTTCACATGCTGGTGAGTTAACTTGGGTAAATGCCTCAGGGGGATGCATGACTTGGCGTAATACATTAATTAACTCAACACCGCTGCAGGGCTTGAATTGCATTCAATTACTTAATGAACCTAATTACGGCTTCACTGTAAGTCTTAGTGATGAGGGATTATTAATGAAACCATACAGTTACCTCACTGAGGGATTACTTAACCTACAGAATTATGGAGCCGACTACTTAACAAACTTCACGGAGATTCTGATGCTTATTGAGGAGACCACTTACCAGGAGTGGGTTAACGCGAGCAAGAGCGGTTTAGGTTACTTAGGCTACTTCAAACACCCCTTCGCACAGTACCTACCTCCATGGGTTAACCCAATAAACTACAGTATGCAGAGCTACACGCCCTGGTGGATTTTAAATGAGACTAAGAAAACCACAGTAACCAGTATTTCAACAAGTAGTGCATTAAGCACATCATCAGTAACCGTAACCACTACCTATGTAACCACAGTCACAAGTATGGCTACCTCCACAATGATTAATACTGTAACTAAGGCATTAACAACCACGGTTGTAAGCACTGTAACCATTATTAAGCAGACCGCATCAGCATTATCATGGGCTTTAATAGCCGTAATCGTGGTGATAGTTATTGTAGTGGCGTTGATTCTACTTCATAATAAAGGATTATGAGCCAGTGTATTAAATACCATGCAAAAATGCTTAAAAATGATCCTTAAAAGGGATTAACCCTAGGGTGTCTACTATTGATTTTAAACTAGGCTCAAGGTATGATCCATTGAAGGTTGAGGAGGCGATATTAAAATTCTGGGATGAAGCTAAGATACCTGAGAAATGGAGGGACTTTAAGGGGGAGGGGTTATTCACGTTCCTTGAGGGTCCACCAACGACCAACGGCTTCCCCCATGTTGGCCATGTCAGGGGTAGGACGTATAAGGACGTTGTGTTAAGGTATATGAGGCTTAAGGGTTATTCAGTATGGGTTCAGGCTGGTTGGGATGAGCAAGGATTACCCGTGGAGATTGAGGTTGAGAGGAAGCTTGGGGTTAAGACTAAGAAGGACATATTCGATAAGATAGGGGCTGAGAGGTTCTCGGAGGAGTGCAACTCCCTTGTGGACTACTACCTTAAGTATTGGGTTGAGGATGGGACTAAGAGACTGGGGCTTTGGCTAGATGTTGATAACGCCTATGAGACTAGGAAACCGCATTACATTGAGCATGTTTGGTCATTCATAAAGAAGATGCATGAGAAGGGCCTACTCACCGAGGATTATAGGGTTCTGCCATTCTGCCCAAGGTGTGAGACGGCGCTTAGTGATGCTGAGGTTGATCAGGGTTATGAGGATAGGGAAGACCCGTCAATATTCGTGAAGTTCCCGGTGGAGGGTATTGAGGGGACTTACTTAGTTATTTGGACAACAACCCCATGGACCCTTGTGGATAATGAGGCAGTGGCGGTTAACCCAGATGCAGACTACGCGCTAGTTAAAGTTAATATTAATGGAGGCACTGAGCATTGGTGGCTTGCGGAGAAACTAATGCAGGGTGTGCTAGGTGCTGTTGGTGTTAAGGAGTATGAGGTTGTTAAAGTGGTTAAGGGCAAGGAACTTGAGGGTGTTAGGTATAGGCATGTTTTCCTAAATGAAGTACCCACTCATAAGGCCCACTTAAACGCGCACTACGTTATTGCTGAACCCTTCGTAACCCTTGAGGAAGGGAGCGGCTTAGTTCACATAGCCCCAGCACACGGCCCAGAGGACTTTGAGGCAGCCAAGAAACGCAACCTACCCATAACGGATAGTGTGGAGATTAACGGCGTCTTCAACAGTAATGGTGGTGTCTTTAGCGGCATGTATTGGCTTGACGTTAGTCGAAGGGTCATTGAGGAGCTCAGGAAGAGGAACCTACTGGCTCATCAGGGCACCGTGGTTCACAGGTACCCACACTGCTGGAGGTGTGGGACACCTTTAGTTTATAGGACCGATAGGCAATGGTTCATTAGGATATCGAACCTTAGGGGGGACTTGGTTAGTGAGCTGTCTAGAGTTAAGATTGTGCCTCAGAGCTTAAGGAATAGGTTTGATGACTGGGTAGCGAACATTAGGGACTGGGTGATATCAAGGAGTAGGGTTTGGGGTACACCGCTCCCAATATGGAGGTGTAGGGATGATCCAAGTAAGGTAATGGTAATAGGCTCAATAGAGGAGTTAAGAAGACTTGCAGTTGAATTACCTAATGTACCTGAGGATAAGCTTGTCCACAGGCCCTGGATAGACATGGTTAAGTTAAGGACCCCTGACTGCAGTGAGTGGGTTAGGGAACCCTTCGTTGGGGATGTTTGGCTGGATAGTGGTGTAGCCTGGATAGCTGGGGTTAATGGGTTAAGGAATAGGGATCTTTGGAGTAGGCTATACCCCTACGACTGGGTCACTGAGGCCGTGGATCAAACTAGGGGATGGTTCTACAGCCTACTAGCAACCTCAGTGGCCTGGATGGGTAAGGCACCGTATAAGTCCATACTGATAACTGGGCATGTTGTGGATAAGTATGGGCAGAAGATGAGTAAGTCGAAGGGTAACGTGATCTGGGCAAGGGACCTAATGAATAAGTATGGCGCCGACGTCACTAGGCTCTACCTAGCCTCCAAGGCTGCTCCATGGGAAACCCTACCAGTTAACCCTGATGAGTTTTCAGGCATTAGGAATATACTCACTGTTCTTTGGAATAGCGTTAGGTTCGCGGACATGTACATGAGGCTTGACAATTATGACCCAAGGAACCACAGTATTGATGATGCCTTACCAAAGGCTAAGAGTGAGGATAAGTGGATGCTATCAAGGTACTTCAGTAGGTTAAGTAGAATCACCCAGTACCTTGATGAATTCAGGATTCATGAGGCAGCTAGGGAGTGGATTAGCCTAGTTGTTGATGATGTTAGCCATGGTTACATTAGGCTCATTAGGCGTAGAGTGTGGGTTGAGGGGAGTGATGATGATAAGCTAGTGGTCTACACAGTACTGTATAATGTGCTTAAGGGCGCAATAGTGATTGGGGCAGTGTTTGCACCATTCATAGCAGAGTACTTGTACAAGGCCTTCATTAGAGATGGTAAGGAGAGCGTTCACTTAGAATCGATGCCGGAGATTAGGCGTGAATTAATTAATGAGAAGCTTGAGAAAGCCTACGATGCAATCTTCGAAGCCTTCTCACTGACTGCAGCAATAAGAAACAACTTAGGCATTAAGCTTAGGTGGCCATTAAGTGACATGCAGGTTAAGATCAAGGAAACTGGAATTACTGAGGTAGTGAATGAACTGCTTGATCAATTATCATTCCTATCCAACGTGAAGCAGGTTAAACTCACTAATGAGCTTCAATGCAGCAATGACTACGTTAAGGCTGAGGGCATAATAGTTGATGTATGCTTAAACAAGGTGATTAATGAGGACCTGTATTATGAGGCAATGGCCAGGGAGATAATTAGGAGGATTCAAGTAATGAGGAATAAGGCAAACCTGGATCTGGAGGAGCGGGTTAAGGTTTACATTGCAGCTGATGATGAGGTTAAGAAAACCATTGAAAAGATGAGGAGCATGATAGAGAATGAGACGAGAAGCACAGTGCTATTCAACGAACCAAGTAACCCACTCTTAACAATGGATTGGGACATTGAAGATAAGAAGGTTAAAATCAGTATAGAACGTTAACATTATCAAACTCACTTGATAAGAAGATAATGAACCTCACCATTCATGGTGAAGTATTTTAAACAAATTCACCATTTTCCTCTACAGCGCCCTTTTCCGGCTAATTTACTGAGAAGCAGAAGCCAGCTCTTACTCCAACAATGTTAGGTGAGAGTGATTGCATGGTTTAGATGCGAATGGTTTAAAATAAAGCTTATAAAATCAACATTCTAATCGCTACTAAGCCCCGGTAGCTCAGCACGGTAGAGCGGCGGGCTGCAGACCCGTAGGCCCCGGGTTCAAATCCCGGCCGGGGCTCCAGGGAATGGTACTCTGGCATTCTTAGAGTTGAACAACTTCATTCTTCTTATTGCATACCAATGGTAACCATGTTACATACGGTATGAACATGCCTTCGGCACTATGGTGTTGGAAATTGGGGGAAGTAATAAACTCACTGTTGCTTAAGGGTACTGAAATACTTAAAAGTTTAAGCCAATTAACCATCCATGCGTAAAGCCCTGATAATTGCTATTGCGATAATTGTAGTAGCCATTGGTATCACCTTAATGTCGCACCACTCTTCACCAGCAGTAGGTCGCATGAATATTAATGCAAATTACGTATTCCTCATACCGCAAAGCAATGGTGAATATGATTTAGGTTACTATGGCTCAAGTGAACAGTGGATTAATTTAGGAATATTCAATGTTACGAGTACTGCTTTGAAGCAAGCGGCTGGTGTGATTAATTCATTTAATCAGCATTATGTAGGTACAACAGTGAATAATCAACAATTCATACCACTAGCCTACATAATAGTTATTGGGAACAGTAGTGGAGCAATTCAACTACCAGTGCAGGATCACGCAATATTATTAAGTAAGGTGAATCCAGGATACTGGACGATAATAGTGACGAGTCAAAATTATTCAGCAAAATTCATATTTGCGTTAGATACTGGATATAAGGAATCTAAGCAAGTGGTTATAGGATCACCAATATGGTATCCACCAGTATGGTATCAACAGCCAATAGGAACAATACTACAGGAAACTATGACAATGCAAGCATATAGAGAGGGATCTTTTACTGGAGGATATGTGATAGAAATGAGTAATGGAACATTAGTACCATGGGGATTTTTATTCCATGCATCTCATAATGCCTTTGGAGGTAACCTACTATTCATACTCCAGGCTTCCCCTATATATCATGGCTTAAGCGCTTGATTCAGCCGAACTCAATAATACTATGGAAGTTATACTTAAGAATCTAAATTCCCATACCAAAAGTGGATATTAGTCATGTTGTTGAGGATTGCCTAAACGTTGTTGGTATTGACCCTGGTGAATGTGGTTTTGGGGTTTATGATTGTGGTAATGTGAGTGGTATTCATGAAGCTGGAGTTTACGTGTTTTTCGATGATGATGCTGTTTATTATGTTGGTGAGGCTGATGATGTGGCTAGGAGATTAATAGAGGAGCATTGTTCCGCACATATTGGTGGTTCTGAGGGTGTTGCTAGGTTTCTAGTGAATTACTTGGATGAAGTGTGTAGTAGGCGTAGTGAATGGATTGAGTTAAACCCAGTGGATAGGGAGGAGTACATTAAGGGGATTTTAAAGGGTAAGATGAGGGAATTAAGGATTTACATAGCAATATGCAGTGGGTTAAAGGATGAGAAGAAGAATGGTAAGAGAATAAAGAATAAGTTAAGGAGCAGACTAGAGAAGTGCATAAGAGAGAAATTAAAACCAGCATTAAACCCATTATAAATACATCAAATCCGCAGTGTTTCATGAAAACACGCATGAGGTGGTGTTGTGTTACTCATACTTGGTTGATGAACGCCCAATAGCCTTATTCCCTTGATGAATGCACTTATGGTCGAACCATCCATACTTACAACGCATCTGCGGCAATGGTTCTTAAGTTCACATTTATTGAATCTGGAGATTCATGGATTAGCTATTTTTCATGTAATTATTGTTCTTACTGCGGTGTATTCATCATTACTTTTAAATAGATTACATCCTTAGCTAATGGGTAATATTATTTGATGCGTAGCCTGAGGAACGATGGCAAGCGGCTATGCCTTCATATTATCTTTCCCTTAAGTATTTAGATAATATTGAAAAGAGCGAGCGTTTTTAACTTGGAATTTAAAAGAGATGTTAGGTTGCTTTCTTCTTAACGTTACTAATGCTGCAAATAACCGCGATTACAACTGCAATAATCACTATCGCTAAGGTTGCTATTGAAGTGGCTACAGTCATGTTTAATAATCATTGAAAACCATTCCTTAATCATCAGAACCAGGGTTAGGTTTAAAAGGTTAGCGGTTAATTTAACTTTAATGTCTATTAAGGGTGTAAATGATAATGCTAGTGTAATGCGAATGAATGATTATGGGATTGGTGATGTGGTTTACGCAGTGCTTAATAGTCTTGGTGGTTCGATTGATGGACTTAAGAAGCTTATGAAGCTCCTATTCCTGGTGCAATATGACATCAGGGGTAGGAGAGTTATTAAACATCTTTATGGTGGGAAGCCCATTACAAGGACTGAATTCTACCTCTGGTCATTTGGACCAATGGCTGATGAAGTCTATGATACTATTGATGAATTAGAGAATGAAGGTGTAATCACAGTGGTTACCAGTGATTTACCCTTCACAATAAGTATCGGTAAGAGAATTCCCATTAACCTGCCTGACCCAGTCTTGGCTTGGGTTAAAGAGGTCGTTAGGGACTATGGCTCGCTTAAGGGTTGGGAATTGGAGAAGCACGTGAAGGAGTTACTTGACTTAACCATAGAGGAGAAGAGGAATTATTACATGGGTTGGCCAGTGGATAAGTACCTCACTAAGGAAGGCTTCAGCCTTGAGGAGCGGGATCTAGCCAATGGGTGGGCCAAGGAATGAGTACCATCATGTCAGCGGTATCTACGTTAGGCGTGGCGGTAGGAGTCGCTCAGGCCTGGGTCATAATGAGTATGAGGATTTAATAGCCAGAACGTGCATTTCATGGAGCCAGGATGGTATTAATTGGCTTAAGAATAGATTCGGCAATGACTATAGGGGTCACCTTGGCCTACTTGGTACAGCATTAGTGGCGTGCTATGCTGCATTGAAGTGCCATTATTATGTGCTTGAACCAGTAATTATAGCACAAGGTTTAGGTATTGACCTATCAGGAATTAACCCTGATATTGCCCTGGTAATTAATGATAAACTCCTTATTCTCGAGGTTAAGGTGCATCATAAGGGGATGGAGGAGGGTGGACTGATTAGCCAAATCGATGGATTTGTTGAGAACTACGGTAATTTATTGTGGAAGTTCAGGGTTTACCTTGGCGTCATACATATGATAATGCATGGGAAGCAACTTAACATTGAAAGAAGACCTCATTGGCTCACGATAATGAACTTAACGCCAGGAAAGAACATCTATGATGAATTAGATGAAATAATCACAGACTTGATGAAATAACTAGGGCATCGTACTTGATTATAGCCCTCCACTACCAGTTAGTGCAATTTCACATAGATATCTTAGATATCTTAATTCATATGTTATTAGGAGATCCAAAGTACATAGGAGATTTAATTTGTAAGGTTTGGGAAGGTTATTAGCCAACTATGAACCTAGTGGTTAAAGCGAGACGCTTAAGGAATTGTCCCACCATATGAGAATAGAATGATCATTATCTAATACGTATATTATGCATGGTCTAGCATCTACACGAGTAATGTTGCATTATTTATTGAGGTAAGGATTACCGCAGTGATCCTACCTTTTTCTTAACCTTTGCTGACATTAATGATTTATAATGCATTATGCGATTTCACTCAATTCAACTTGTAATAGTAACTTCACAAATGATCATAATTGGTTTAAACGGCAAAATCTACTATTGAGCAAATCTGCTGAGCGAGCCTTAGTGGTCTTCTAGGTGTGGAATTTTTATATTTATGGTGAATTTATTCTACATTAGATGATTCATGGATAAGTTTAGTGAAGCCGAGAGGCGGTTTAAGCAAGCCTTAAGGGATCTTGAGGCAGCTAGGGGTAGCCTTAATAATGGTTACTATGAGTGGTCTTGCTTCCAGTCTCAACAGGCGGCTGAAAAGTCATTAAAGGCACTTCTGCATGGGCTTGGGCTCGGTGCATGGGGCATAGTGTCGTTGAATTACTTAACATACTTAAGGATAGGTATCAGGTCGATGAATTAATGATGCTTGCTAGGGAATTAGATAGGCACTACATTCCCAGTAGATGCCCTAACTCATATGAGAGTGGTTACCCAGCAATGTATTATGATGCCGAAACTGCGGAAAGAGCTATTAGGGCGGCTGAATAAATCATAGTGTGGGTGAGGGAGAGGTTAAGGAAGCTTGGGTTAAGGATCTAGGTGAATTCATTAAGACTGCTTAGTATGAGAACACATGAAGCTTCCAGCCACACACCTAGGATACCCAGCATACTACATTAACCTTATTTTCCGAGGCATAATCAATATAGCTTCTGCGCATTAACAAATATATGAATCTAATCTAAAGATTACTTAGCTAGGATGGGTTACTAGTTGGGTTAACCTATTATCCTTTCTTAAGAAGACCGAAAAGGAGCTTGAATTAATTGCATGATTCATTAAGACCTTAATGGGTTACCTCTCACCATGGGTTGCATCCTCATTATTGCTAACAGTATTACTGATCCGAGCAATGTGAATAACAGTGATGAAGCAAGCGCTTCTATGCTTACATTATAAATTTGGACAAGCGTATAGTTCGTAAAAGGCCCTACGTATCTGAATCCGTATGGTGATGCCTCTATGTAGGCTGCGTTTGACCCTATGTTTAGGAGCAATTCCACGGTCCCCATGTTGCCTGTTATAATTAATAGCACTATTATTAGTACACTGATATTGAGCACTAGGCCTATGAGTAGTATAAATACGCCAAGTAGAATTGCCATGGATTTTCTGCCTCCAGGGTTTCCTTTGACATAAGTAAACGTATTCCTCCTCATTAATCTCCAGGACCTGATCCAGGTTCTTAAGCGTAGAATTATAAAAAGGGAAGTAAACATTAGTAATATAATCGGGGTGAACAATAATATGAAGTTCAACATTATTGAACACCCATCAATCTAACTATAGTGCGCATTATTGATTTCAAGTAGAGAATGTGGTATCCCTTAAGCATCCCAATTACCCGTAGCGCTGATGGCATTAAATTAGCCACATACCTAAGTATGGCCTCTCTTCCCATGGTACCTTCAGTGTTTAGTAGCAGTATCCATGTAGTCGAAATTCGCGTATCACCATTTCTACTTACTTGAGACATGGTGATGCTAGGAGAATTTTATTTATAAATATTCCTAATCATATTTTTACATCACAAATTAAGTAAATATTATAAACTATATATTATATACCTTAGTAACACTAAGGTACCAGGTATTGCATTAAATGATACTTAATGAATCTTTAGCCACCTCAAACCTCGTGTACAATTCCTCTGGTGGTATACCACTTTCTTTATCACCATACATTGCGAATTCCCTCTCCTTCCTAAGACTCCTTGATATTGAAGCCAACTCATCTATGTGTTCCTGAAACCAGTTGGGAAACCTAGACCTCTCCTTCCTTAATACTGGGCCAACATCATGCCACTTAGGTGGTTCAATACCAACAAGCCACAATGCAGCCTTAAGCGTTAATTCAACAGCCTCTTGGCATTGCCTAACCACATAGGGGTAATTACCATTAACTAATGCTTCCTCAGCATGCCTAAGTCTCTCCAGGGCTTGGGTTATGTAGGATTTAGCCATGTCTACGTTATTCAAGCTCAATCACCTCACCAAACCTGTAATTATCCTTCAGGATCCAGTACCAAGCCTTCTCATTAACCCAAACCCTCCTAGCGCCCAATTCCCTTAGCCTCTTAATCAACCTGTTGAGAACCCCCTCAAAGAATTCACCCTTATCGTAGACTATAACAGCATCCTCAGTCATATCTAGGTAAAGGGGCGTGAATCTACTAGCCTCCTCCCTAGTCTTCAATATTGGTGATAATGCAACCACATAACCCCTTACCATTAATTCATCAAGGAGTGGCTGTATCTCATCCTCAGCTCTCTCAAAAATCCTAATCCTCTCGAACCTGGACTTAGGCAACTCCTCAAATATAATTAACATATCTAAGTCACTATCCCTCCTAGCAGTACCCCTAGCTACACTACCGTAAACAATAAATGACACAAGGTTATCACCATAAAGCTCCAGTAAAACCCTTAATAGTTCAGTAACAATAACCTTATAAGGTTCCTCAATATTAGCCACTCCCTTCCTAAACACACGCTCATGTCAATCGTAGATTTATATACTTTAATGACAAGCACTACCTTAAGTAGATCCCCCTTACTACCTGCATTAGGGTGTTTTTGGGAATTGAATTAAAATGGCCTCAAGGATTCTAATGGTTTGCGTGTCTGAAAATTGGACACGCAATTTAAAAATCTTTCGCAATATCAAGCAGTAAGATTTCTTAAGTAATTACTTGCCTGTACTTTGAAATTCTTGTTTCTTTAAGTGAGACCCCGCATTATTATAGTAGTGGCTAATGATGATGTGAACGGGAATGGGAATTAATGAATTGCCCCTAGAGGAGTTAAAAACCTAATGAAGAAGTGGAGGGTGTACTATTTAGTGATCTCCTCGGTTTAGTCAGCTAGCTATATATTTAAGAAGGCTAAGGAGGAGGCTATGCCATGGATAAATATTACCCCGATGTGGTTTAGTTATCCTAAGCCTATTATTGAGTTACATTACCTCTAATGGTCTTTGAAGGAGAGAATCAAGGTGGGTGGATTATGCTAGGTTAATGTACCTTTAAGTACTTCGTCTAAGGCGTTGGTAATAATGTTGACATCATCGCTGTTTATCATGTAGGGTGGTAGGAATCTTACTACATTAACCCCAGCTGTTAAGGCCAAGACACCGTGCTTCATTAAAGCCTCAACATAGGGTTCAGCCCTAGTCCTTAATTCAACACCAATCATAAGCCCCATGCCCTTAACCCTAATTACAAGCCTTGAGTTCAATTCTCCAAGTCTCTTAGCCAATAATGAGCCTGTTTCCTTAACTACGCTTGGTACATTTACCTTAGTGAAGACCCTGGTGGCCGCGGCCGCAGCAGCCATTACTACTGGGTTTCCCGCAAATGTTGATCCATGTTCCCCAGGACTGAAGACATCCCCAAACTCCCCCTTAGCGACCACTAGGCCTATGGGTAATCCACCTGCAATAGCCTTTCCTGCGGTGAATAAGTCTGGTTCAACACCGTAGTGTTGGAAGGCCCAGGTTTCACCGGTTCTCCCGAAGCCGCATTGAATCTCATCAAATATGAGTAGCGCGTTAACCCTACTGGTGGCTTCCCTTAAGGCCTTTAGGAAGCCGGCGGTGGCAGTGTTTAAACCGCCTTCACCCTGAACTGGCTCAACTATTACGCAGCATACGTCGTCATCAATAATCTTATCAACCTCATTAACATTATTAAACGTACCAAACCTCACATGAGGGTAAAGTGGTTGGAAGGCCTTCCTGTAGTTTTCATTCCAAGTCACTGAGAGGCTTCCCATTGTTCTTCCATGGAATGAGTTGGTGAAGGCCACTATGGTCTTCCTCCTGGTTACCTTCTTACCCATCTTAATGGCAGTCTCAACAGCCTCAGTCCCAGTGTTTTGAGGGAATATTGTCTCGAAGCCGGGGGGAATTATCCTTGAGAACTCGCTTATGAATTCATCCCTAGCCTCATTACCCATGTTAAGCGGTACTGTAGTTATCTTGTCCAATTGAGCCTTCACTGCATTAATTATTTCAGGGTTTGAGTGGCCCATGAAGGCTACACCGTGGCCGGTGTTAGCGTCAATATACCTATTACCCTCTGAATCCCATACATACTGCATACTACCCTTAACGATGTTTAATGGGTAAACCTTATAGTATCTGGCTAACCTAACCACACTAACCACCCATTAGCTCAGCCTCAGCTTTATTAATTCTTACCGCTAATTCCTTAACCTTAGCCTCAATGCTACTTAAGTCAATTAACCTAGCCCTAGCTGACTCAGTAACCCTACTTGGGTTAGGTCCACCTAAAACCTCCTTACCCTTAATGGCCTCAGCAGGATCAATACCTGGGCTTCTCCCCTCCTTAACCATCACTGCTACCTCCCTATGAGCATCCCTGAAGGGTACCTTACCGCTTATCGACATTAATTCAGCATACTCAGCGGCAGTAACCGGGTATTTAACTAGGTCCTCCTTAACCCTCTCCTTATTCACGCTTATCCCCCTTATTAAATCAGCCATAATGCCCACACCATCAATGGCTATCCTCATTATTAACCATGCGTGCCTAGTCTCCTCCTGTAGGTCAAGTTGATAACCAGCCTCAACAGGCCTCTCGATAGAGTACATTGACATTAAATGCCCCACCGCCTCCCCTATCCTGGCTCTTAAAACTTCAAGTGTTGCTGGGTTACGTTTATGAGGCATTATACTACTTGTTGCTAAGTGACTTGGGTTAAGGGTTACGTAGTTTAATTGAGGCATCAGCCACATTTCAATATTATTAATGAACCTACCTAGTTCAATAAGGTACGATACTGTGATAGACGCTGTAGTAAGCATGAAGTACCTTGATCCCGTTGCGTACACCGTATTATCCACGATACCATTGAAGGCAAGGTCCTCAGCCTCCCTAACCCTATTCAAGTTAACCATTGTGCCGGCTAACGGGCCTGAACCTAAGGGAGACTTATTAACTGTTTCATAAATTGAAAGAAGGTTCATTATGAAATCACTACTTAACTCATCTAAGTAAAGCATGTAGTGGCCTAGGGTTGTGACTTGGGCAGGTTGCCTATGGGTTGTGCCGATTATGAAGGCATCAGCGGTCTCAATGGCCTTGCTTAACGTTACCCTCCTTAACTCAATAACGCTGGACGCTAATTCAAGCATGAGTCTCCTAAGCTTCAACCTGAGGGCTGCGGCTACGTGGTCATTCCTTGACCTACCTAAACCAACCCATCCACCAACATTACCAAGTCTACGGATTAACATTGCCTCAATGTACTCATGAACATCCTCATACTCATCACTAGGCCTGTATGGCTCCTTAGAAAGTTCCCTTAAGGCGTTAATTATGGCTGCTGCTTCACTACTGTTTATTACCCCAACCCTACTTAACTCATTGACGTGAGTTATCAATGCAAGTATGGTTTCCTTATATATCTCAACATCATCAATTAGTGATGAGGTGTACTTAACCTTGTTTAAATCCCCCTTCCCCAGAAGCCCCTCACGATACACCACTACCCCACCTTACCCTGTAGGCGGTTAATGAGTGGAGTGTCCACATGCTTATGAAGCCCCTTGCCTCCTCATCACTTGGATACCAACCCTTCACGTAGTCAGCAACCTCCTTACTGTAACTGGCGTATGGACTTGACCTACCAACTATGGTTAAGCCACCACGCACAATTAACTTAACCGTACCGGTAACCCACTTATTCATACTCCTTGCAGCCTCCTCAAGCTCAATACGCAGTGGTTCATGCCAAAGCCCCTGGTATATTAAGTCAGTCCAAGCCTGGTCCATGAGCTTCTTAAACCTGTACTCCATGGGTGTGTATACTATTTTCTCAAGATCCCTATGAGCCTCTATTAGGGTTAAGGCGGCTGGAGCCTCGTAAACTTCCCTTGACTTGAAGCCTACAACCCTATTCTCAACGTGGTCAACCCTACCGTAGCCATGGCTACCGACAAGCTTATTGAGGGCTAGTATGAGTTCAGAAAGCCTCATTTTCTCGCCATTCACGGCCACCGGTAAGCCATTCTTGAACTCTATCTCTAATTTAAGTGGTTCATTAACCTTACTTGGGTTGACGGTCCACTTGAAGGCATCCTCAGGCGGCTCAATCATTGCGTCATCTAATTCAGGACCCTCAATGCTTCTAGTCCATAGGTTATCATCTATACTGAACCTACTGTGAACCTCAGGGATGGGGATATTATTCTTCCTAGCATACTCAACCTCGGTTTTCCTATCCATACCCCATATTCTAGCTGGCGCAATTATCGTTAAGTCAGGGGCCATGGCCTTGATGGCTTCCTCAAACCTAACTTGGTCATTCCCCTTGGATGTTGAACCATGGGCAACAGCATCGCAATCCTCCTTCTTAGCGATCTCAATAACCTTCTCAGCTATTAATGGCCTAGCCAATGCGGTTCCAAGTGGATACTTATCCTCATATAGAGCATTCAACATTATTGCCGATGCTATAGGGCCATTAGCGAACTCATCCCTAGCATCAATTGTGTAGTGTTTAAGCACGCCAAGTTTACGAGCCCTATTCTCTATTTCACTGAAGTCATCTTCCTGACCCACATTAACCGTTACCGTCACGACCTCTGCGTTGAATTTACTCTTTAACCAGTGGATAGCCACGGTGGTGTCTAAACCACCTGAGTAGGCTAGGGCTATCCTACTGGGTTTCTTCGTCCCAGGTTATCCATAAGCCTACGTAAAGGGGTTATTAATAAGCGTTACGCATGATTGGTGTTAAAGTTAGGTGACTTACCTACTCATGAACTAAGGATTAGCTGGGTTTAATTATAAGGAGTTTTTCATTTAACGCAACTACTAGTACATGTGCACAGTACCCTGCTCCAGTATTTTCCTAAAGGCGTAGTTGGTTAACCATATGCCTATTATTATGTATATTATTGATAATATAGTTAGCACCACTAGGTCATTAACCATGCTGCCTAACCCCTCTCCTAACAGCATTGCCCTTCTTAAACCATCGAGGGCCCATGTTAATGATAAGGCGTAGCTCATGTCCTTAAGCCACGTGGGCAGTATTGATACTGGGAAGACTACGTTGCCGAGTATATTAGTCGCCACTGAGGTGAATAGGGCTACTGGGTTACCTTGCTTAACTATAAGCACCACTGCACCTGATATTAGGTTTAAACCTATTATTGACACCATGTAGAGTAGCAGAACCACAAGCGTTGAGAGCGGGTTAATGATGTACTTTATTCCTAACCCATAGCCAATTGCAAGTACAGTGACGGTGCTTATTGAGTTTATTACGAATCCCCATACCGTGGAGTAGAACATTAGCGACATTGGCTTAAGGGGTGCAGCCATCTGGTACTCGAGTGTCCCTATTAACTCCTCATTCCTTATTCTACCCGCTAATGTAGCCACAGCAGATGAGAAGTAGCCCTGGAAGGCGATACCAACCGTTGCGAAGGCGGTGTAACTGTAGTTTGATGCTATTGCCGCAGTCATTTTACCTGCCCCGAAGGTTAAGCCTATGAAGTAGTAGAGGAATACTGGAATTGTCCAGCTTATGAAATTTAAGGCTACTTGAGTTTTATAGCTCACCCAAACTTTAAACCCCCTTATAACCACAAAGGAGTATAGCTTCGCTGCTAAACCCATGGTACACCACCCCTCCTGTTCATCCTCTCCTCAATCCTCGCATTCCTCTCGGCGAAGGCAACCTCAACATTTAGGTCAACCACCTTTAGTCCACCATCCATTGAGGCTAACTTCTTAATTAAATCATTAAACCTATCGATGCTTGCGTAAATAACGTAACTACCATCACCCAGGTCCGTGATTCTGAAGCCGTCTAATGGTGGTAAGGCACCCTTAACAAGCACTTTAACAATCTTAAGGGTTGGTAAGGCACTCACTATGTTCCTATTCAAGTAGACAACCCTATCTGCAAGCTCAATTTCCTGCGGATCATGGCTAGCCATTATTATGGTCTTCTTACCCTTAAGCTTCCTTATGTGGTCAAGTATTATTCTTTTACCATCTACATCAATACCGCTGGTTGGTTCATCAAGCAGCAGTATGTCGGGATCATGCATCATGGCTCTAGCTAACTCAAGTCTCCTCATCATACCTGTACTGTACGTTGCAACCCAGTCGTTAGCCCTCTCAGCTAGGCCAAACTCCCTAAGTAACTCAAGGCCCCTTCTCCTAGCCTCCTTAATCGATAAACCGTATAGTGTACCGAAGAACACTAAGTTATCCAAGGCGCTAATCCTCCAGTAAACTCCCCTATCCATGGGTGTCATGAAGCCTACGTGGCGCTTAGCCTCGGCCTTATGGGCCTCAATACCATAAATAAGCACTTTACCTGTATCTGGTAATAAAACACCAGCCGCCATCCTGAGTAACGTGGTCTTACCTGCACCATTAGGACCCACTAGGGCTATTACTTCGCCATCATTGACGACAAGGTTAATGTTTTCAACAGCAACTATTTTATTAAAACGCTTCGTAACATTAGCAAATTCCACAGCAGGCATAAACCCGATATCGGGTAGAGTGTATAAATCTTTCCTAATCCATAAATATAATGAGGCATCAATAGGATATATAGTAGGAAGTATATCTAATGATTACTTGCTAAACTATATTCAATAATATTGACATAACTAACATTGCACAATACTTAAAAATATAAGGCAACGTATACTAAATATGAGTCAGGGTGAGGGAACAGGTAAGGATAAGACTAATACTCCCAATGAGGCTGAGCAAACGGACAAAATGCTTAGACGCGCTTTAAATCAATGGGATATCGCATTCCTAGTGATAGGTGCAATGATAGGTAGTGGTTGGTTATTCGCATCAGCTGGGGCATCATCATACGCAGGCCCTGCGGCAATACTATCATGGCTAATAGCCGGTTTCCTAATGATCTTCATAGCCTTCACCTACACAGAGATAAGCGGTATGCTTCCTAAATCAGGCGGTATTGTGAGGTACCCTCAGTACACTCATGGCGGTTTCGCATCATTCATGCTTGCCTGGGCCTACTTCCTAAGTGCAGTGACAGTGGCTCCCAGTGAGGCCATTGCCGCAGTAACATACATGTCAACTTGGCTACCCCAGTTAACTATTAGTGGCGTATTAACCCCAATTGGTGTGCTGGTCGCGGCTGTATTGGCAACATTCTTCTTCCTACTTAATTGGTTTGGCGTGAACGTTATGGGTAAGACTAATACAGCTGTGGGTTGGTGGAAGCTTGCAATACCATCCATAACATTCATTCTCCTCATGACCCTAGCAATGCACACTGCTAACTTCACTAAGTTAGCGGGGGGCTTCATGCCTTATGGCTCAGCCGCAGTATTCTTAGCAATACCAACCACAGGCATAGCTTACGCCTACTTAGGGTTTAGGCAGGGTGTTGATTATAGTGGTGAAGCGAGGAAGCCCACTGATGTAATCATGGGTACGATAATAGGCTTCGTAGTGGTGATGATTATTTACGTACTACTTCAAACATCATTCATAGGTGGATTAAACCTCAACAACCTATACCTAGTTGATATAAATACTCAAACCAATCAAGTGGTTAAAGTACTTGGGCATCCAACCGCGGGAGCATGGAATTGGGGTTACTTAAGCAGCACAGGCGTGTCAGTAAGCAGTAATATTGCTGAATTCGCAGCCTATAAAACGGGTAATAGTTATGTCCCACTGGCCAGTGGGCCATTTTACGGCGTGCTTGTATCAAGTGGTGTTGCTATTCTTGCGGCCTTTGCGGTAATATTACTTATTGATGCTGTGGTTTCACCATCTGGTACAGGCTGGATCTACATAGGTACCACGGCGAGGACAATTTACGGTATGGCTGCAGATGGACACTTACCTAACACATTCCTTAAGCTTAATAGGTATAAGGTACCTTTATGGCCAACCTTAACCGCGTGGGTGCTTGGAATGCTCTTCCTACTGCCATTCCCAACATGGTTCGCAATATCATCCTTCATAACCACTACAACTGTGTTCACATACATAATCAGTGGACCGGCATTAATGACCCTTAGGAGACTGGCGCCTAACGCACCCAGGCCCATTAAGCTTCCCCTGGCGTCAGTAATTGGGGCAATAGCGACCATTGCAGCATTCCTAATAGTCTACTGGTCAAGCTTCTATTACCTCTGGTTCGCATTCGCCTTAATTATGGCTGGGTTACCTTTATTCTTCATGTACACGATGGTTAATAAGCATGGGGCAAGCAGGAGAATCAGCATTACCGCCAGCATTATCTACTGGGCAATATTAATAGCATCAACGTACTTCCTAGTTTACCTACCCTTCGCTGAACCCACCGGCTGGCCATCATCAAGCCCAGTCACCATGCTTAAGCTTCAATTCACACACATAGTGGACTTCTTAGGCTACGTTGTAATAACATTAATAACCTTAGTGGCGTTAATTTATTGGGTCGCCTCAACTGCAAGTAGTAAGGATCTTCGCAGTCACATTAATGCAGGCTGGTGGATAATAGCGGTACTGTACTCAGCATTAGTATTATCATTCTTAGGTAGCTTCAGCGTCTTCCAAACCCCAATAATACCATTCCCATGGGATACTGCGGCAGCCGCAGTGGTTGCACTTGCTCTATACGTATATGGTACCCGCAGTGGTTTATTAACTGATGATTTAATCGCCGTGTTTAAGGAAATTGGAGTTAACATTAATAAGTAAGAATCCCCACTTCACTACACTACTTCATTAAAAATCATTAAGTTTTAAAAGCTTTAATCAATACCTGTTTCATTAATTAATTCGCCTGCTTCCCTGGAAGTAAGCCAAGAGCGATGGATCTTATCTTCTCCATGCATGTTATTGAATCTCTAATTAACATACCCAATACTAATTCATTAACATGCAACTTATCGGCTAGGCAGGAATTCTCAGCATAGAATCTGGCTAATACGTATTCATTACTCATTTCTATTAATTTATTAACCACAATCCAGCCGTCCTCCGTGGATTTAACACCTTGATTAATACCCAGCACCTTAGCCACCTCAGAGAGTAATTTTAGGCAGATTTCATGAACCTTAACAGGGTTTGATAAGTCATTGGTCAGTTCAGTCCTGAAGCCATCCTTAATGTACTCTATGCTCATTTATTCTGAACCACCGTTATGTTCTCGTCTATGAAGATGTTATCCTCATTGAATCCTTCCTCAAGGAGCAGTTTCCTAATCTTATACCTATGGTCGCCCTGAATCTCAATCCTATTATCCTTAACAGTGCCCCCAGCGGCTAACTTACGTTTAAGCTGCTTAGCCACCTCCTCTAGGTTTATGCTCTTGGCATCATTACTATCAACCTCAATTATTGTGACGTAATGAGCCCTCCTCTTCTCAACCCTTATCCTAATTAAGGCCTGCTCCTTAGCTATTGACTCACTAACTACATTATCACTTCCACTTATTGACGAAAGCAGTTGATCAATCACGTTATCCTGGTTGGGCTTACTATCCACCTCTCCCATGACCTACATTAATAAGACAAGCTTCCCCTATTTAAAGTTTCCCACAAGCAGATACCGTCCGGAAACTTAAGGAATAGAAACATTAAACTTACTGAATAAACACCACCAGTGCTGGAAGATAATTAAGTAAACACACCCAGTAACCTAACATAAATACACAAATCACGATAAGTCTTTCCCTAAAATACCTGTAATTAAAGCATTAATTTTAGATTAATACTAATTAATCCTAATGGAGATGCAATCCTTAAATTTAAATCCTTGAGATTTAACTCTAGAGTAGGATTATGCAGGAATTACCTAAGCCCTGGTTTGATCTAGAAGGCTACAAGAAGATTAGGCTTCTAGAGGTTAAGTATGAGAGTGAATTAGCTAGGAGATTTCTTGAGGAGGGCCTCATTAGGAACGCCGCAGGTAAGGCATACCAAGCCTGGAAGGCATTAGTTGCAGCCTCTGCCGCGGAGAATAGGGATAAGTTGAAGGATTTGTTTAAGGGGGTAGTTAAGGTGAGAGGTGGTAAGGTTATTGAGAAGGTTGACTGGGTAATAGCTATAATGCCAAGTAGTGCATTAAAGCGTGTATCACAATTAATAGGCGGTGACATAGGCGTGTACACTAACTTAGCCATCCTTCTTCATCAATACCAG
>NZ_JAGDXD010000012.1 GCF_023256255.1 Caldivirga sp.
TGAAACAACAATAAAACATAAACCAAACACAATCAAAACACCTTTACTCTTTCTTCATGACGCTTCAGGAGTATATCCTTTAGTATTGACTCATAATTATTTACATCAGTCGGTAGGGCATGGAGTGGTAATATTCATTAAAAAGATTAGTTCTCATGGTGTATTATGTGAAGATGATGCGGTTTGGGTTAAAAAGGTGGGTATTGTTTTAAAATGCATGTTAGTGATTTCTGGGACTTTAACGGTATTAGTGGTGTTGATTATTATTACCCTACTTGCATATGCCCTATACATTTCAATCCCATTAATCTATACTTTAAGTTACCCGTTTAACTACATTGCATTGATGACGTTGATTTTAGTGGTTTTGGTCGTGGTCCTAATATTAGTGTTGAAATTCATTAGGCCTTGGTTTAATTATTAAAAGAGTTTGCATAGACTTTCTTTAGAGGTTTCTAATGATTAATAATGTTTTTAAGAATTAGGTAAACGAATTTACTATGGTTACTGCGACTCAAGCGGTGAGGATTGCCTTAAGCTTCATGAATAATATGTACTGGAATTATAGGGTGATGGGTTACGTTGTTAGGGTTAATGCTAGCCATGTTAGTAGGTATGGTGGCGTGTACTACGTTACGGTTAACGTGGCTTTAAGTAACCCGGTTTTAGCTGGGGCTCGGCGTGTTGTGCATAGGGTTGAGGTTGATGCGGATAGTGGGCAGGTTGTGGCCTTCTACTGAAACTAGTGAGGTTACTGTATGCGCTATGGTTCCTTAACTATGATTGCAGCATGTAATTAACTATTGCAATACGCTTCCACGTATATGTGGGTATTTACGGTTAATTAATTATGGTTAATTTTTGACCGTTTGCTGATGCTCATTGTTAATTCACATGCTGATTACTCACCCCTTTCATGCTTAATTGAGTGAATTTTTATTAGTCAAGAGTTGATTTTATTATAAATAATGCTTAATAATAGCTGGTGATGAGGGGTCATTGTGAGTCAGAGGTTTGACGTCATAGTTGTTGGGGCAGGACCAGCAGGCTTAACCGCGGCCCAGAGGTTGGCTTCAAGGGGTTTTAAGGTTCTGGTTGTTGAGAGGGGTCGTAGGCCTGGGAGTAAGAACGTTTATGGGGGTAGAATATACGCCCACGTCCTTGATAAACTATACCCGGAGTACGTTAAGGAGGCTCCCGTGGAGCGTTGGGTTAGGAAGGAGCGTTTAACCATGCTGACTAAGGACAGTGGGGTTACCCTTGAGTTTGAGACTAAGGCCACTGAGCATAAGTCATTCACAGCATACCTATCAAACTTCACAGAGTGGCTTGATAGGAAGGCTGAGACCGCTGGGGCGCTTGTGGTTACTGAAACACCTGTGGATAACTTGATCACTAAGGATGGTAAGGTTATTGGGGTTAAGTCGGGGAGTGACGAGGTCTACGGTGACGTGGTTATTGTGGCTGAGGGTATTAATAGGCTTGTCCTAGAGTCAAGTGGACTAGCCCCTAAGCTTCAACCAAGCCTAGTTGGGCTTGGGGTTAAGGAGGTTATTAAGCTTGGTAGGAATGAGATTAATGAGAGGTTTAACCTAGATGAGGATGAGGGCCTCGCCTGGGCCCTGGCAGGCTACCCAACTCACTACGTGCCCGGCGGCGCATTTATCTACACTAATAAGGATGCAATAACCCTGGGCATTGTTGTTTACCTTGAGCACGGAGGTAAGCTTGACGTGCCAGTCTACGACCTAATAGAGGAGTTTAGGCTTCACCCATTCGTAAGTAGACTACTTAAGGGTGGGCAATTACTGGAGTACTCAGCTCACTTAACGCCGATAGTGGGCTTAAAGGCAATGCCACCTAGACTGTATGGTAATGGTTACCTAGTGGTTGGTGATGCCGCCGGCTTCCTACTTCACCTAGGCGTTTTAATTAGGGGGGTGGACTTCGCCATGGAGAGCGGTAGGCTTGCCGCTGAGGCCATTATTAAGGCTCATGACCAAGGTAAGTACGATGAGGAGGCGTTGTCGATTTACCATCAGCTGCTTAATGAAAGCTTCATACTGAGGGAGTTCAACGCCTTCAAGAACGCCCATAAGGCCTTAAATAACCCCAGGCTCTACAGTGATTACGTGATGCTGGCTAACGCATTCATGAGTAGGTACTTTGACGTTGATGGGACGCCTAGGAGGATTTGGGACACGTTCATGAAGACTAAGGGTAAGTTAACCCTAGTTGACTTAACTAGGGATGCCTTAAGCCTGGTGATGAACCTATGAGCATGGATAATAGGAGAATACCCATTGAGGAGAGGCTTAACTCCAATGCCTGGGACGTTAGCCAAAGGCCCCACATTAGGATAATTGACCCTGACAAGTGCCGTAAATGCGAGGCAAAGCCCTGCACCCACCTATGCCCAGCAAGGTGCTACACCTTATCCTCAGATGGCACTGTGCTCTTCTCCCATGAGGGCTGCCTTGAGTGTGGGACCTGTAGGATTGTTTGCCCACACAATGCAATAGAGTGGACTTACCCAAGGAGTGGCTATGGAGTGCAGTATAGGTTTGGGTGATGGGTCATGGGCGCCACTGTTATAAGTTCAGCAAATGCAGGCTCAACCATGGGTAAGGAGTTGACTATTATTGTTCCTGTTAAGGCAGCTGTACCAAACATAACTGCGGTTAGGCTTGACCCAGTAACCCACAACCTGGTTAGGGAGGGTGTGCCACTGATGCTTAACCCCTATGATAGGAACGCCCTTGAATTCGCCCTTAGGCTTAAGGACAAGTACGGTGGTAGGGTGATTACGTTATCCATGGCTCCACCTAGTGGTAAGGATTTCCTTGAGTCAACAATAGGCATGGGTGCTGATGAGGCTTACTTAATAACGGACAGGGTCTTCGCTGGGGCAGATACCTTAGCCACATCCTACACGGTAGCTATGACGATTAAGAAGCTCTTCCCAAGCTTCAACCTAGTGGTGATGGGTGAGGAGACCACCGACTCCACCACAGCCCACATGCCTGCTCAAGTGGCGTCATGGCTCAGCCTACCCTACCTATACTACGTAGTTGATGGTGAAGTCGACTTTGAGAAGGGGACCATTAGGTTAACCCGTTACCTTGAGGATGAGGGTGTCTTCGAGGAGTACGAGTACACTATGCCAGTCATAGTTAGCGTGTATAAGGATAGTAACCCACCAAGGGACATTAGCTTAAACCGCAAGATTCAGGCTAAGTTAAGTGGCCTAGTTAAGTCAGTGACTAATAATGAACTTAAGCTTGACCCATTCTGCGTTGGTTTAAGGGGTTCACCAACAATAGTGGCTAAGATAGAGGACGCTAAGCCAATACAGAGGAAGAAGCAGATATTCAAAGGTGACCCCAAGGAGGCGGCTAAGTGGCTTATAGAAAACTTAACCAAGGAGGGGGTGATTAGACTATGAGCAGCACCAGAATATGCCCAGAGTGGCCTCAGATAAACAAGAGTGATTATAAGGGTATTTGGGTTTACGTGGAGCACCAGAACGGTGTAATAAAGGATGGCAGCCTCCAGTTGATTGGTAAGGCTAGGGAATTAGCCGCTAAGATTAATACTGATGTGTCAGCAGTGATGATTGGGCATGGTTTAGGGGACTTGGTTAAGGAACCCATATACTATGGGGCTGATAGGGTTATTTACGTTGACGATGAAGCCCTCTCAGTCTACATGCCCCACGTCTACTCCTCAGTAATAGTTAACCTTGTTAACAAGTATAAGCCTGAAATAGTCTTATTCGCAGCAACAAAGAGGGGGAGGGAATTAGCCCCCTACGTCGCCAATACCCTTAGGGCTGGTATAACAGCCGACTGCACTGACCTTGACGTTGACGTTAAGACAAGGGACCTTGACCAAGTAAGGCCAACGTACGGAGGCAACATACTGGCTCACATTAGGACACCCAATAGGAGGCCTCAATTAGCCAGCGTTAGGCCCAACGTATTCCCAACACCACCAAGGGACGTTAACCGTAAGGGTGAGGTTATTAGGGAGTCGTTGAATAACCTACCTAAGCCTAATGGGGTTCTCCTAGGCGTTAAATCAGTAACTAAGGGGGACAGTGACCTACCACCAGTTGAGAAGGCTGACCTAGTGGTTACGGCTGGGAGGGGTGTTAGTGGACCTGAGGGTGTTAAGCTACTTATTGAGTTAGCTAAGGCGCTTGGAGGCACTATTGGTGGAACTAAGAAGGTTACTGACGCTGGTTGGTTACCCACTGATAGGCAGATTGGGCAGACCGGCAAGACCGTTAGGCCCACTGTCTACATTGGTGTAGGCGTTAGTGGGGCTATCCAGCACATATTCGGCATAAAGGAGTCCAAGATAATAGTCGCCATTAACAGTGACCCAAACGCTCCAATATTTGAATACGCGGACTATGGCATAGTTGGGGACTATAGGCAGATTGTGCAGGCATTACTGGAGTTACTCAACTCAAGGAGGCAGGCCGTTAAGTAAGTCACAGAAGAAGGAAACTAAATCCCTGAACAAAAACCTTAAACCCCTAAATCACTTACTATGCTAATTACTACCGCTGTTGCTGCTGCATTGATGGTTACTTTAACAAGTACTGCTTAAGTACCGTCGGGTTTATGAATCTATTAAGTTAGTTGATGGTTTTTGAGGAGCTGGACGTGCCCCAATGTTGAATAGGTTCTCATAGTGATGAGACCCTTAACTGGGTCTAGTTGTCGATGAGGTTACGATGGTATTATCTACTTAATCTTTCTTATCATGCTCTCCAGATCCTCATACTCCTTTATCATTCTTTTCATAAGTTTAGCTTCCTCCCCACACCTCACATGGAACTCGAACTTAGGATTACCTACCTCTCTCCTTAATCTTGCCAATACTTCCAGCCAGTTAACTCCACATGGTACTTCAACCAGTATATCTACATCACTGGCGGCCGTCGCACTTCCCCTGAGCTGGGAGCCGAAGAGGTAGGCTTTACCATTATATTCCTCGGCAATCTCGATTATTTTCTTAAAGTACCTCAGCTTGTTCCTCCTAAAATCCTCATTCACCCTTCCTAACTCTCTATAATACCTAAACATTTGAGGACACCTCTCACGAAGCTTCTCACACTCCTATACTCCTTCCCCGAGTACTCCCTAGCTAAGTATCTCGAGGCTATGTAGGCGTCGTTGAGTATGCTAACGTCATACCACATACCTCCTGCTAATTTCGCTAGGCATTGATTCTCAGCCAACTTAATCAACATGCCTGAGTCGTGAACCTTGGGGAAATCACCCTTGGTCCTCAGCATGTAGGCCTTTATCCCCAGTTGTAAGGCCTGCTTCAGGTGGAATAAGGCTATGTCGTACCTCTTCTTGGCGGCATCCCTAGAGCCCTCCTCAAAAGAAGTACCTTGCCCTCTCGGCAAGTCTCCTGTAAAGTTCGTAACTCACAGGGCATAATACGCCTATACTTTTATCCCTTAAGTGAACATTACCTATCTCTCTTTCAAAGGACTTAAGAGCATGGGCATTATTTAACCGCATGCACCTTTATGATCTCCTTCCCTTGCTCCTTAGGGCTGTTTTATAGTTGATGGTTAAGCGTAAGATTTATAGTCATTAGTTGATGGAGTCCTAAGGTTTATTTACCAAAAGCCATAAACCCACTGTGGAGAATATTAGCGACTACGCGGAGGAGCTTTATGAACTCACCGATGAATGCCCAGTCTGTAGGAACAAGACCCTAGGCATTAGGGGTGTTGTGTATAATACGCCATACTTCGGTAGAATACTCCTGGAGGTAATGAACTGCTCCACCTGCGGCTTCAGGTACATGAACATAACTTACCTTGACAGTAAGGGGCCTGTTAAGTTAACCTACAGGGTTACGGATAGGGTTGATGTTGAGAGGACTTGGATCATCAGGTCAGCTGAGGCTAAGATCTACTCACCTGACCTAGGCTTCACACTTTCCCCAGGCTCAGCCGGTGAGGCAATGATAACCCCCCTAGAGGGCTTGATATATAGGTTAATAGAGTACGCTGAGGCCATGAAGGGGCTTGAGGGAGAGGCTGAGGAGAGGAGGCGTATGTTCATTAGGGAGGCTACGGATGCCCTTAATGGCTTAAGGGAATTCACAATAGTAATAGAGGACCCCACTGGAAACAGTATAATTAAGCCGCCGCCCGGCAGGGAGGATAGGCTTAAGGAGGAGGAGCTTAAGGTGCCTTAAAATGAGTAAGGCCCTGCCAATAGCCGATAACCACGCCCACGTTAACCCAATTAGGGGCCTTGGGCCTAGGGAGGTGGCTAGGAGGTTTAGGAGGACTGGGGGCTGGTTCATGGGTGTGGTTGCCCTGTTGACCTGGGACCTTGGGTTAAGTCAAGGTAACCTTAGTGATGTTGATAAGCTCTATAGGTTAACCATTGAGTCAGCTAAGGTTATTCAGGGGGAGGGAGTTAAGGCCATGGCCATAATTGGCCTACACCCAGCTGAGTGCGTTAGGCTCCTTGAGGCTGGTTGGGGTATTAATGAGGTTAGGGAATTCATGGTTAAGTCAATTGACTTAGCGGCCCAGTACGTTAAGAGGGGGGAGGCTGCTGGCATTGGTGAAGTAGGTAGGCCGCATTGGGAGGTTAACGCTAATGTGGTGGGCCTCTGCAATGAGGTAGTGGAGTACGCTATGACCGTGACTAAGGACCTCAACGCCGTAGTTCACCTACACCTGGAGAGGGAGGGGGAGGTTACCGTTAAGTCAATACTTGAATTAACCAATAGGGCTGGGGTTAGGGATAAGTGGAGGATTATACTTCACCACGCATCACCAAGCATGGTTAAGCCAGCTGTGGATAATGGCCTAACACCCTCAATACCAGTGGGTAGGAGGGGGGAGTTTGAGGAGGCTGTTAAGTTAACTAAAGCCCTGGTGGTGGAGAGCGATTATGCCGATGACCCAAGGAGGCCAGGTGCGGTAATACCACCCTGGAGAATACTAAGCAGGGTTAACAACCTACTTAGGTTAAATTTAATCAGTGAGGAGGATGTGGCTAAGATGATGATTGACGGTATTGAGAGACTGTACGGTGTTAGGTATGGTTAAAGCCAGCTAGCTCAACTCCCTGAAGATGCTTATCTCAGCATCGTCATTGAACTTCACGTAGAACCTATACTCCTCCCCACCCCTCTTCACCGTGCAGTTTCTACCCATGTTGAAGTTACCGTTTATCACAGCCTCATCGACGTGATCCCAGTTCCTCCTCTTAGCCTCATTCACAATGCTCCTAAAGCCCTTGGCACATAGGTCGCAGCAGAAGAATAGCCTCTCACCATCAGCCTCCTCGTAGTACTCACCCCATGTTGCCCCACATAGAGCGCAACCAGTCTCCTTACTTCCCACCCTCCTCCCATTCACGATGATTATCATGCTCCCACCACCTTAACGGCATCAGGGTCTATCATAATGGCTCTTTCAAGGCTACCACCAGGGATAGGACCCTCACTCAGTTCCTTAGGAAATGCTGATGCTCTATGACGTAACCCAACAATATGGCCCTATTAGGCCTCTGCATGGCTAGTATGAATGGGTGTGGGTTCTCCCCATAAAACCTATCAATAACTCTGCGCCTAATCCACATTCCCAAGTCCCCGCCATGGTTAAACAGCTCCCTTAACCTAACCTCAAGCTCCTCAGGCCTGAGTTCACTGTTTGAAATATTTCTGTTAAGCCACATCACATGGGCACCATCGCTGGTCCTAGCCATGTAACTGAGGTGCTCAGCCACACCACCCCAATCACCGAACTTAACCCTACAGACTGGGCACTGGGGCATGGGTAGTTAACCCACTTAAGCTTAATATGCCTAGGCACCTTAACTTAACCCTATTAACCACTCGAGATAGTGATATAAGCAATGAACCTCATGATGACTACCCAAGGAGATATCGCCATTCCTCCAAGGCTTGCTATTCACATTAGTTCAGTAACCTATATTAAGCATTACAGGCCAGTGGAGCGCTGGTAATAATGCTTCCTAATAGGGATACGATTAAGGCTAAGTTAAGGGAGTATGAGGATGCTAGGGACAGAGTAATTAACACTGGCATTAGGTTGAATAGGTTATCCAAGTCCGTGATATACTCAGTGATTAGGAATGACTGGGAGGCAGCTGGAAAGTACCTTAACGACATGAAGAGGGAGTTGGAATCCCTAATGAACCTAATCAGGCAGTACCCATTCTACTACGATAAGGCCGCGGTAAGCTTCCAGGAGTACGCTGAAGCCTACATAATGTACAAGTTCAATAAGGATGGTAAAATACCCACAATTGAGGAGGTTGGGGTTGATGAATTAGCCTACCTAAACGGCCTAATGGAGTTCACGGGTGAATTATCAAGGAAGGCAACAGAGGAGTTAATTAAGGATAACTTAGACTACGCAATCAAGGCTAAGGAAACCATGGAGGACATTTACCTAGACATGCTCTACATGGAGTTCAGGGACTTCGAAATGAGGAAGAAGGTGGACTACGTAGCCAATAACATTAATTGGTTAAACGAGAAAATATTCTACAAGACACTAAACAGGGGGAAGCAGGGTAATTAAGCTAATTGAGGCTGATTGATTTTCAAAGGGGGCCGGCTTACATGGGGATCTGCGTGTCCAAAAATTGGACACGCAATTTAAAAACCTTTCGCATTGAAAGCAAGCAATAGAGCTTACCTCCTCTCCTCACTACGGCAACTGGCTGGGCAGGGCATGTCACGTGAGAGTGCTGAGGCTAGTGCGGCTAGGGAGATGCTCCTGACCCATACCCTACCTGGGCCCCTCACGTTAACGAAGAATAATCCCTCACCACCCAGTAGCATTGTTCTTAAGCCGCCTACCCTCTTCACCGTGTACTGCATTCCAGCATCGAAGGCTAGTAGGTGACCTGCCTCCACGTTCATTTCAACCCCATCCTCAAGTTGAATCATGTGGACGTAGCCGGTGCCGTGGAGGAAGACATTGCCTGGACCAGTGAATTTAGCTAGGAAGAGGCCCTCACCGCCGAATAAGCCCACGGATAGGTGGGTTAGGCTGGCGTCATACTTCACAGTGTTCTCGGCGAATAAGAATGACCCATGCTCAGCCATTATGGATTCCCCATCACCAAGAGGCACTTGAATCACCTTACCAGGCGTACTACCTGCGAAGGCGGCCTCCCCAGGGCCTGTTAACTCAAGTACGAAGAACGAAGCACCCGTTACAGCCCTCTTCAAGCCAGCCAATATGCCGCCAGTAGCCCTAGCAGTTATACCAACTGTGGGCGTCTTATAGAGGAGGTGGCCACCCTCCCCGTAAATACCCTCGCCATTACCCATCACAACCCTGACTAACTGCAGGTCATCGCCGAGAATCGAATACTCCATAGATAATTACTATTGGTTGATTTATAAATATTAAGGTTCACCCAAGGGGCAAGGGAGCAATGAGGCAGGAGGCCTCATCCTTAAGGACAAGGTGGCTCGCACGCTAATGTTCAGTAAACTAATGCCCAATAACGACGCCTAGTTGCTAATGAAACGTCCCTCCACTCCTCAGCACTTCGTAAACCTCCTCAATGTTCCTCGGCCCCTCCATTGGCCCCATTCTAGTGACCTTAATGGCCGCTGCAGCGTTGGCGAACCTGAGGGTTTCACTGATCCCCCAGTCCTTCAGGTAGCCGTAGATAAATGCCGCATTAAAAACGTCACCGGCCCCAGTTGGATCCACTTCATTAACCCTAAACGACCCCTCCGCATGCTCGCCTCCCCTCGTTAAGGCTATTGAACCATTAACGCCCCTCTTAACAACAACCACCTCAGGTCCCTTCTCAAGTAGTCTCCTAGCCTCCTCAATGGCGTTGCCACTGCCCATTAGTGATTTAACCTCATCCTCACTGATTAAGAGTATGTTAACTAGCTTAAGCACACTTAGGAGTAGTTCCCTTGTAGCATTAATGCTCATTAACTCAACCCTAATATTGGGGTCAAGCGACACTAATGCGCCTGCACGCCTAGCCTCCACCATAGCCTTAATGCAAGCCTCCCTAGGGCCTTCACCAATGTACATTGTTGAACCCGATACGTGAAGAACCCTTGAATCCGCAATGTAACTAGGCTCAATGAGACTGGGGCTTAACTTAACTGACGCCGACCACTTCAGGTTGAAGACGAACCTCCTTAAGCCTGACTCATCATATGCAACGAAGGCAAGTCCCGTTACTGAATCATTGTCAATAATTATGTGGCTCACATCAACCCCATCACCCCTAAGCCTATTAACAACCATAACACCGAAGTCATCAGCCCCAACAACCCCAGTAAACCCCACCCTGAGGCCAAGTCTTGAAGCTGAGTCTGCCGTTATGGCTGGTGCACCACTTGGGAATGGGCCCATGTATAAGTCAGCAACATCATGCATAACACCCCTACGAACCCTAACGAACTCCACTAATAATTCACCCAATGAAACCAAGTCAAACCCCACGGTGGTAGGGTTAATGCACGCAACTTAAACATTACCCAATTGAAGGCACTACAGGAAAATATGAGAATAGATGGCAATGTAATTAACTCATGGTAATTTTAGAGGGTTAACTAAGCCTAAACCCATTCCTAATTAAAATAAAACCCTAATACTCACAGTAATTAGTCCATGATTCAACGTGAAACTTTAACCAACGCCTTACATTGATTAAGTTTAATTAATAATTCCTCAACTGCTGCATGTGATTCTCCTTAACATAACCTTTCCCCTAACAACACCCTTAACCCTGCAGTTCTTCGGTAATGCTAGTATTAGTGGTAGTAGCACGGCACCTATTTTGAGTTCAACAACCTGCTCCCTATACTCCTTATTATTCTCAACCATATTAAGCTCATCATTAATGTATCTACGAGTCCTCTCATCAATATTCTTGTTTCTCTCCGCTAACTTCAATGCCCTCTTAAGTACATCAACGTAGAATTCTACACCACTGCCATAACCCTTACCCTGCTTGCCTAGCTCATAGGCTGCATAAAGCATTAGACATGGGGTACCGATAACTGTTGAGTCCATGGCTTCACCGCATAGCCTGCCTAATTCATTAATGCGGCTTAACCCTTCCATAATATGTTCCCTAAGGAACTCCTCCTCAACCATACCTTTACTCCTAGCCTCCTTAGCCACGTTACGGAGCCTATTGTAGATTCCACTTATGCACGATGCCCTATCATTAATACTATTGCTAATGCACTTGCCTAGCTTATCAGCACCTAAGCCTAATTCCCTCATTAATTCCCTATTAATTACCTTAACTAGGGTTCCCGCGTACTCCTTTAGTGCCATCCTTGCGGTTATGTATCTTTGCTTTAGGTAATTAGGATTAAGCGGCTTAGAGGAGTCCCATATTTTACCGAATATTTCACTTAACTCTGAGTAATATGAATCATTTACTGATCCGCTAAGGGTAACGTTAACCTCAATGTTTGTTTTAAGGCCCCTCATGGTTAGGTTTGAGGAACCAACTATGGCTAGGTACTGGCCACTACTGTATATTAAGTAAAGCTTAGCGTGAAGCATCTCATTAACCCTAACCTCAACATTCCCCCTATTAACCAAGTAATAGTAAGCCTTGGGCGTTATGTCGTTAGCCACTAGCCTAACTTTACTCGCCCTCTTAACTAACCCTTCAATCAACCCTAAACCATTGAACCTAACGTAAGCTGACGCCACATCAAGGTTAATTGAACTAAGGCCCAATGCTCTATGCATTAACTTAATTAACCCAACATCATTTAATGTTGATTCAATGCGAACATTAGCATTACTGTTCACAGATTAATGAAATATCACCAGCGTATTAAACTTAATTTTTGAAAAACGCCTTTAAGTTCATTCAACACTAAATGCCTACTAATCACTGTTCCTCTTTACCTTATACTTTTAATTTGAACTAAACATTTAATGAACCTCACCACTTGGTTAATGGCTAGAAGTGGGGTGTCTGTATTAAGGTGGATAAGCGTGTAATTCTCTATAATTATAAACATTGAGTTAAATATTATTGAGAATAATAATACTAAGGCATGAGGGTGGGTTTGGTGTTTTGTTGATGAATTTGAGGGTGTTGTTAGAGGGAGTAGGGATTATGGTTTGCTTTTATTTTTATTAATGTGGAGTGGGTGTTACTTAGAAGTCTTCAAGGATGCCTAAGATTATTACTTTAATGAGTTAAACATACCCGGTGGGGGTAAGTTCACTACTACTCCAATAATCCTATTAGCCAATACTCCAAGCTTAGGTAAGACTATTGAAAATAACTTGTTGTTAGGGATTTTGTCTCTGTTAAGCCTAGTAGGCTTAACAGTGTTAAGAGGACTGGTGTGAATTGAGTTGACTGCTTGAATGGTGGTGATTAGTCCCCCTAAGAGACTAAGCGTGGTTAGGGTTAGGACTGGTGGTTTTGAGGTCAGGTATATGTTGACTAGGGCCAACCACCTATGGAAATGCACTAGTGAGACAAGGAATTAAAATATGAATCTTAACTGTAAAAAACATGATAATCTAAAGTATAAATAATGATTAAATACGTAAAGAAACCATTGGAATAAAGCTTAAATACATGCATACATATAGTGAACTATGTCCCCTAGAATCAAAACCTACATCCTACTAGCAATAGCAGCAGTGGCGTTAGCGTTAGGAGTA
>NZ_JAGDXD010000013.1 GCF_023256255.1 Caldivirga sp.
TAGAAACAATATTAATATTACCTCGACTCTGGCGCCCCAAATTTTAATGAAACCAATAATCCTCACCCACCATCTAAACAACTCAATTAAATTAACTCACTGGCTCAAGGTTAATTACCTGGTTTATTTAATTCCCTGCTTGATTCAAGTAGCCAGAGACCATGTTTATTAGTCTCATTGAGGCTTGAATGTGTTAAATTGCCTTATTAACCTGTTCATTAGTTGTTCTTTTAGGTAATTCCCACTTAAGCTTTAATGCAGTGAACCTGAGGGTGATGGTAATTATCATTGATGCTAATGCTGAGGATGCATCATTAACACCAATGAACCTTAGCATGAAGTAAACTAGTGAACCAATTATTGCGGCTGACGCGTAGAATTCCCTGGTTAATATTACGGGAATCTCATTAGACAGAAGATCCCTAATGACCCCACCGCCAACTGCGGTTATTGAACCAACAAGCACCACTAGTAGTGGGTTATGGGATATTGAGTACGCCAGTGAAGCCCCTGATGCTGAGAATGCCCCAAGCCCAATGGCGTCAGCGTACATGAGTGGCTTATTGGCGTTGGTGAAGACACTGTAGAAGATGAAGGTTGCCGCGCTGGCGGTTATTGCGGTTAATGGGTATGGTAAGTATGTTAAATTGATGGGTGGGTGAATGCCAAGCATTATGTTTGAGATAATGCCACCACCCAGTGCGGTGGTGAATCCAAGAACTATAACACCCAGTAGGTCCATTCCCTTCCTAATAGCCTTCATAGCGCCTGAAACAGCAAACGCAATTATGCCTATGTAGTTAGTGACCGTGAGCACTATGTTCATTAACCGGTGGTTAAACCGTGTTATTAATTAACTTAACAGTGGCTTAAGTTACGTAGGTTAAATTGCCGGGGTAGTGCCCTAACCCCTAACTGGAATGTAATTAACCTTATTACCATCAATGCTTATTATAATGCCTCTAAGTACACCAAACTGGTACTCGCTGCCAGCGTTAAAGACAGGTACCTTAACCCCATCAACCTTAATTGCATCAACCCCACCTGACTCGTGAATGTGACCATGTAGGCCCATTAATGGCCTATACTCCTCAATAATCCTCTTAACGCTCACACTGCCCACATGGGTTAAGACGGCTTCCCCACCCCTCCTAACAACCTTGAAGTCGCTCGTCAACATTGGTGCTTGGTCTATTACTGTCCCATATGGTGGCGCGTGGACGACCAGTATTGTCCTTGAGTACTCCCCTTTATCCAGCTTATTCATTAGTTTACTTAACCTCTCATACATCTCCCCCTCACTTAACTCCCTATGGGTGTTCCATGGGGTTACGTTAGAGTACCCTAGGCCAACTAGTATGTGACTATTCAAGTTGACTACATTCTCATCGAAGGGCACTATGTTGCTCCACTGCCTACTATTCACACCGTTGATTACGTCAACAGGGTCATCGTTACCGGGTATTATGTACATTTTAATTCCCTGCTGCCTATACCTCTCATCAATAATGCTAAGGTACTCAACTATGTCGTTCACCAGGGTTTCGTTGAAAACCTTATCTAAGTACTCCTTATCGCTCCTCATCCTCTCATACTCCTCCTCATTAACAATCCTAACATGGTAACCTGAACCCCTTAACTCCTTAATCTTCCCCTCAGCCTCACTGCCATTAAGTAGCTTACTTTCATTAATTAATGGTATCTTGTATGAGTCACCAACCTTAACCACGGGCACTAGGACCTTACCCGCTAAGTCACCTGCGAAGATGACTGCATCAACCTTATAGTACTTTATAGCGTTGGCTAACTTCCTGTAGGCGGTCTCAGAGCCGTGAAGATCCGATATGAGTAGTAGTTTTAGTTTACTCACAAGCCTCCTTCAAGGGTTTGTTTAAAAACCTATCTATGGATTTCGCAATTTATTTTATGATATTAAGTTATTTAATTAAATCTTGTGGCTGCGGGAGTTTTAAAAACCCAACACATGAACCCCACTGTGGCTCAGCAGTTATCGAAGACCACTAGGGTAGAGGAGCTGGCGCCTGGTATAGAGATAATTGAGGAGTGTCCAAGGGATATTAAGGCACTTGACGGTAGCCTCATTTTACTCTTCGGTAAGTGGAACGTGAATGACGTGGTCATTAGGGATCCAGGCCTAAGGAGGTACATGTGCCTTAAGCCAATGCTACTACCCCACACTGAGGGTAAGTACCAGAATAGGAAGTTCGGTAAAGCCATGATACCCATAGTGGAGAGGATGATGAATCAATTGATGAAGCCCGGTAGGAACGCTGGGAAGAAGCAGAAGGCGTACAAGATACTTAAGACAGCCTTCGACATAGTGTACGTAGCTACAGGTAAGAATCCAGTGCAGGTATTCGTTGACGCCATCGTAAACGTGGCTCCGAGGGAGGAGATTACGAGAGTCATATACGGTGGTATAGCCTACCCGGTTTCAGTTGATGTTGGCCCAACGAGGAGGCTTGACTTAGCTATAAGGTGGATAGCGGAGGGTGCTAGGTCATGCTCCTTCAATAACCCAAGGCCAATAGAGGAATGCCTAGCCAATGAGATAATAGCCGCCTCTAACAATGACCCAGCCAGCTACGCGTTAAGGAGGAGGGATGAAATGGAGAGGGTTGCTGCAACAGCCAGGTAAGGGGATTAAACATAAACTTAAATGCCTAATTAATGCATCCTCCCTGAAATATCCCTATGCATTCCAGAGTGGGGAATAAGCGATCATTGGGGGCACGGTGGTATGTGCAGTGTTGAGCTCCAGAAATGCTTAAATATTCTCTGATGCATGGGTTCATTAATGAGGTATTGGTCAATAAGGGATGAGGATGTGATTGAATTAGTGAGGAGGAAGTATAATGTGGTTATTAGTCCTGATCAAATAGCTAAAGCTAGGGGGCTTGAGTTTAGGATAAGTTGGAAGAAGGCCATTGAGGTTGCCAGGGCTGTAAAATTCCTAACAATAAAACAGGCTGAGGAGTATATGGAGAAGGTTAAGGACTTGGAGGCTCCAGTACCAATTAAGGAATTCACTAAGAAGCAGGCCCACCATAATGTGCCTTGGGACGGTTGGCCCACAGCCAAGTGGCCTGCTAAGGTTGCTGATGCGTTCCTCCAGGTTTTAAGGAACCTTGAGAATAACGCCAGCTATAGGGGTTTAAACGTCGACAACACTGTTATAGTTCATGCCAGCGCCAGTAGGGGTATGAGGATAAGGAATTACATGCCTAGGGCCCTTGGGAGGGCTACACCATGGTTCCAGGATACAGTCAACATAGAGCTCGCTGCAGTGGAGCTCCCCACTGAGCTTGTTCCAAAGAAGTTCAGTTGGGCTAGGGTCCTTAAGTCAATTTAAGGGTCACAGCCTTTCAACCACAAGCGCAGTGGCTCCACCCGTACCATGGCATAACGCCGCAACCCCTATTCTCCCACCAACGTGCTCAAGGCCCGTTAAGAGTGTTGTAACTATCCTAGCCCCACTGGCGCCTAGTGGGTGACCGATGGCTATTGCACCGCCGAAGATGTTCATCTTATCGTACGGTATGCCAAGCCTCTTATTAACCAGGACGTTAACCACGGCGAAGGCCTCATTAACCTCAAAGTAGTCAATAGAGTTAACGCTTAGGTTAAGCTTCCTGAGGACCTTATCTATAACGTACATTGGGGCCTCAGTGAACCTCCTGGGTTCAATCATGTACCAGGCGTAGCCGAGGATCTTGGCTATTGGCCTTAACCCCATTTCCCTAGCCTTATCCATAGTGGTGAGCAGTAGTGCTGCGGCACCGTCGCTTAACTGCGATGAGTTACCTGCCGTGTGAAATCCATTGGGGGTGAAGGCTGGTTTAAGGGCCTTAAGCTTCTCTAGGCTTGTGTCTGGCCTAATGCCCTCATCATGCTCAAGCCTAACCCTCTCACCCTCTATGGTTGTGTCTATTGGTTCAATCTCCCTGAAGAGCTTACCCTCAGTAGCCTTAACAGCCCTCATGTGGCTCATGTAGGCGTAGTTATCTAACTCATCCCTAGTTAACTCATTCTCCTTAGCCACTAAGTCAGCCTCCTGCCCCATCATCATCATTGTTACGGGGTCCACTAAACCATCGTAAACCATTAGGTCTATTGGCTGAACAGTCTTAACTATAAAGTGCTTAACACCCCACCTATACTCACTGGGTAGGGCTATAGGCTGAGTACTCATTGAGTCAACACCCCCGGCGACAACGAGTGATGAGTCACCTAGAACCAACTCCCTATACGCATCAATAATGGCCTGCATGCCTGATGAACAAACCCTGTTAACCGTATAGGCGCTAACGGAGTTCGGTAAACCAGCCAGTAATGCAGCGTAGCGGGAAATATTCTGCCCCATTCCACCCTGTAGTGTTGAACCGAATATGACTTCATCAATCATCTTTGGGTCAACCTTAGTCCTCCTCAGCAATGCCTTAATAGCCTCAGCAGCCAGGTGTGGGGATTTAACACTCTTAAGTGAACCACCGAACTTACCTATTGGGGTTCTCACGTACCCCACTATCACAACTTCATTATTCATAATGCCTAACGCTTACGTTAAGTGTTTAAAAATATTAAGCCTATAATGCTTAATTTAACACTACCCGTGGTTTTTAAGTTCATTAATTCAGTAACTTAAGCGGATCATTATCCCCAGGGCTTTATTAACCTTAACCCTAACGCTTAATTAACGTGGGTTCGGTTCCCCCTATTATTAGCATGGATGAAATGCTTTTATACACCCAATAGTGGGCGTCTTCGGTGATTCTTATCTGGGTCAGGAGTACGCCGTCACCCCATGGGAAGTTAAGGGTAAGGTGGATTACTTAAGGTTAGCTAAGGAGTTTGGCGTTCAATTACTAACCGAAGAAGACTTAAGCCTACTTAGGGATTTAACGGGAAACGACGTTCATTACTTAATCAGGAGGGGCTTCTTCTACGCTCATAGGGGGTTTAGGGAAATAATGAGTAGGGTTAAGGTGGGTGAGTCATGGGCCCTATACAATGGTAGAGGCCCAAGCGGTGACCTTCACGTTGGTCACCTAGTGCCCTGGATATTGACTAAGTGGTTTGTTGACAAGTTCAACGTGCACTACTTCTTTGAGCTCACTGATGATGAGAAGTTCCTGGTTAGGGAAGGTTACACACTTGAGGAGACTAATAGGTTAGCCTACGATAATGCCCTCAGCCTAATAGCGCTTGGTTTCACACCCGATAAACTACACATAATCGTGGATACTGATGACGTGAAGTACCTCTATAAGATTGCCGTTAAGGTGGCTAAGAAGCTAACCTTATCCACTGTTAAAAACACGTTCGGCTTCACTGACTCAAACAACATTGGCGCAACCTTCTTCCCAGCAATTGAAATAGCGGTAGCCTTCCTACCAACTGAATTATTCGGTAAGGAAACCCCGGTACTGATACCAACGGCCATAGACCAGGACCCATACTTCAGGCTTGCAAGGGATGTTGCGGAATCCCTCAATTACCCTAAGCCAGCCACATTATACAGTAAGTTCCTCCCAGGATTAACGGGCGAGGATAAGATGAGTGCATCAAACCCAGATTCAGCGCTGTACGTTAATGATGATGATAGGGAGGTTAAGAGGAAGATAATGAACGCCTTCACGGGTGGTCAACCAACGGTTGAGCTTCAACGTAGGTTAGGCGGCAACCCTGACTCATGCCCAGTCTACAGGTACCACATGCTTCTTGATGATAATGATGAAGCAGTTAAGAAGATTTACGAGGACTGTAGGGGTGGTAGACTCCTCTGCGGTGAATGTAAACTAATGCTCTACGACAAGGTTAAGTCATTCCTAAGTAGGCACAGGGAAATGAGGGAGAAGGCTAAGGACAAGCTAAGCGAATACAAGGTATCCGTTAAATTCAATTAACCTACCCCACTCGCTCAGGGAGTCATTAACCACTGAGGGCAATTAAGCAACCATGTGTCACCACTCTAATGTGTAAGGGAATATTCGAGTTAATGCATTAAAATAACCACACTGCCCTCTACTCATGAGGATTTACACCTCAAGGTTCTCCTCCGGTATACCGCTAGGTGGCTTAGGCACGGGTTCAATTGAGATTTGGCCTGATGGGTCCTTTAAGGAATGGTTAATATTCAACAATAGGAGGTGGGGTAATTATGGTGAGCCGGAATTCTACGTTAACGACTCAGACCTAGCCTTCATGATTAGGATTGCCCCCGAGGGTTCTGAACCAGTCGTTAGGTTACTTAAGGCGGGCTTCTGGGTTGAGACAGACCAGGATTTAACCTACAGGGGTTGTGGACCAAGCGCGGTAGTTCACCCATACCACATGCCTTGGTTTAGGCCCGTTAGGGAAGTGGAGTTCACCGGTAAGCCACCCATGGCTATACTCAAGTTCACTGACCCCTCCTTTAAGGAGTATGGTGTTGACGTAGAGCTAGAGGCCTTTGGGTCATTAATACCAGGTAACGTTAATGACTCCGCAATACCAGCCGCCTTCCTTAAATTCAACCTAGTTAATAGGGGTAGGGTTACTGTTGAGTTATCGTTAATGGGTGTTGTGAGGAATCCCCACAGGATTAGTGAGGAGGTTGGGGTTGTTAATAAGTTAATTGAGGGTGAGGGCTACAGTGGGGTATCCCTAAGTGGGTTAGGTATCCCGAGGACGCACGGTATGTTTAACGGTGAATTAGCCCTAGTCTTCATGGGTGGATTTGACTCGGCGGTGACGCTTAGGTTGAATCAGAGGAATAGGGGCGAGTTCATTAATGCGTTGAGGCGGTTAATGGTTGACTTCAGGGGTGATGGATTATTAAGTGGCGTAGTTAACGATGAGGCTTACGGAGTAGACTTATACTCAGCAATCACCAAGGGTGTTAGGCTTAAGCCAGGTGAGTCAGCGTCAATAGTACTCATTATTGCCTGGTACTACCCTAACCATATTGATAATAGTGGTAGATTAGTCGGCCACTACTACGAGAACCTATTCAAGAATGTTAAGGAGGTCTTAGACTACTCGGTTAGGAACTTCAATAGGCTTTACAGTGAGGTTAAGGAATTCGTTAACTCACTCTATGATGCGAACTACGATGAGTGGATAATTGACTTAGCAATATCCCAATTAACAACATTACCTAAGTCAACCTGGTTAACTAAGGATGGGTACTTCGCGGTTTGGGAGGGTGGGCCAGGCTGCTGTGGGTTAACTACACTTGATGTTGCGTTATGGGGCATTGTGGGTATTGCGCTGCTTTACCCTGACCTGGCTATTAGGGTTAGTCGCCAATTCTCAAGCTTCATTCTTAAGCCCGGGATGTCACCATTCTATGAAATGTTCGCCCTAGCCTTCCCAGAGAACATGAGGCTCTACAGGGAGGCTTTAGCCAAGGACCCCACTATACAGCATGATATTGATAAGTTCAGGAACACTGTGAGGGCTATAGTCGAGAAGACTGGGCTTGACCCAAGTGGTAGGGTGCCTCACGCGTTCAGGGCTAGTGAAAGCAGTGTTGATGGGTATGATAGGAATGATTTAATGCCTGAATTCATACTAATGAGCCTACTGAACTACTACTGGACTGGGGATTCATCATTCCTTAGGGAAATCTGGGGAAGCATAAGGGACGTTATTGAGGCAATGTTGAGGCAGCATAATGAAGCCAAGTTAAACCTACCCTACCACACTCCCCCATCCGGCTACGAAGGCTCCTCACAGGTTGCGAATGAGCTTGGGAGAGATTGGAGGGAGAGGGAGTTACTTAGGCTACTGTTCAGTGGGCCAATGTACTTCTACACTACGGTTAACACTTTCGATGCAATGAGCCTACTGGGCATTGCAACCTTCACCTCAGACCTATGGGTCGCTGCATTAAAGGCCGCGTTGAATGCCGCAGGTGAGGCTGGGGATGAGGCTTACGTCAGTAGGTTAAGTGAGGTTCTTAATAGTGCCTTAGCCAACTTCACCAAGTACTTATGGAACGGTGAGTACTTTGACCTGTGGTTCGACCCAGTGAGTAACCTCAGGGATAATGCTGTTATGACTGCGGGCTTAACTGGGGAATGGTACCTTAAGGTTCTTTTAGGCTTAGACTACGCCGTGGATAAGGATAAGGTCACGTCAATGTTGAAGGCAATATACAGGAATAACTTCAAGAAGGGTGAAGGCTTAATAAACGCATCATACCCAGGTAAGCCTAGGCCATCGCTTGCCGGTGACTTAAAGTACTTCAACGGTACGGGCATACCCTACAATGTCAGTGGGCAAATGGACACGCCGTGGACTGGCATAGAGATTCCTGTTGCAATGCACATGATATGGGAGGGGTTGGTTAATGAGGGCTTAGAGGTACTGCGTAGTGTCCATGAGAGGTACGTTGACTATGGATTATATTGGAATCATGTTGAGTGTGATGGGCATTACTTCAGGCCACTGGTGTCACTGGATATACCGAATGCCCTAGCTGGATTCAGGTACATTGGGAGGGATAAGTCAATTTCAATAAACCCCAGGATTAAGACACCCATTAGGGGACCTGTTCTTGCCCCTGGATCAGTTATGACGCTGGATTACGGTGAGAATGAGGTTAAGCTAATAGGTAGGGTTGGTGAATTGGAGGTTGGTAGGATAACGTTAAGCGGCTTCATGGGTAAGTCCATTAGGGTTTTCTACAATGGCGCTGAGGTTAAGGCAATAATAAACATTGAGGATGGCCGCGTCTCAATAACGCTTGATAACCCAGTGAAGCTTCAGAGGGGAAGCACATTAACGATAATTGGCTATTAGCGGATCCTCAAGTGAATCCTAATGCCAGCCCTCTTAACCCTAACGTACTCATTGGTCTCCGTAATCCTCCTAACGAATAATTCAACAACAGGCCTAAGCCTCCTCACCTCACTCACTGGTACAGTACTCCATTGGGGGCAGTACTTATCAACAACGACACCGTATTCATCATCGTAGTTAAGTGGGTAAAGCCTACAGCCCACTGGCCTATTCTCATAAATCCTACACTTCTTACTTTCCTCATCAAAGAACACGCAGTGGTTATTAACATTCCTAAGCCTCCACACGCCATACTCCCCATCAAACTCCGCGAAGTCCTCAAGACGATAACCCAATTGCTCAATCCTCTCAATATCCTCAGGCAGTAGCTCCATCCTAGTGTTTATGCAGCATAGTCCGCAGAGCGTGCACTTGAAAGCAACCTCAACGTACTTTAAGTCATTAAATACATTACTCATGAGGTGAATTAAAGGACACCGCTTTAAATAACTTCAGTTAAATGAGGCCTATTGAATTAACCAGCAGAACATTGCTAGGTAAGTTTAAGGAAAGACTTAAATACTGGGATCTTAATGGTGATATTCGTGCCTAAGAAGAGGAAAAACAGGGGGAGACATAAGGGAGATAAGGGTAAGGAGTCAATAGTGTATTGCGATAATTGTGGAAAAATGATACCTAGATCAAAGGCCGTTAGGGTAACTGTACCATACTCACCAATACCAGCTGACTTAGCTAAGGAGCTTGAGAAGCAGGGTGCAATAGTGCCGAGGTACTACATTACTAAGACGTACTGCGTTAACTGCGCAATCTACCTAGGGATAATTAAAGTTAGGTCTGAGGATGAGAGGAAGAGTAAGAAGCCAATACTAAGGGGGCAGCAGAGGCCACAAAGGCAACTACCTGTCGCGGCTTCAGCTGCTGCTTCATCAGCTTCACCAACCACATCAACCCAACCAGCAGGCAGTACACAGGCTGAGCCGGATAATAAGCCAAGTGAAAATAATAGTCAAAATCCCTCAAAGTAGGGTAACCTGGAGGTAACGTAACCATAAAGTATTGTTGATTCATGGAAAAACTTATAAACCATAATGGACTTGGCGTTTAAAGGGCCCGTAGTCTAGCTTGGTTAGGATGCCCGCCTGACGGTGCCCATCATCAGTCCGCGGGAGATCCCGGGTTCAAGTCCCGGCGGGCCCACTAGTTTAGAAAAATGCTTAATAATGCTCAGACTTGAAGCAGCATAATGAGGTTAAACATACGTTTAATAATAGTGACTGTATTGGCGTTGATAATAGTGGTTGAGCTCCTACTAGCCATTGGCAACATTAGTAGGAGGTATGTAAACACTGAGAACAGCTACATGATTCTAAGGATGAATTACACATCCTTAAAGCTCACGTACTCTAGGTTAATGCTAAACTACTCAATAATAAGTGCTAACTTCAGCGCCTTAATAGGCAACTTCATGAACCTAACAAGGCAGTACAACATACTCCTTGCTAAATATAATTTATCAATGCAAATGTACAATAATATTAATGCTAAATACAGTGAATGCGTTAATGCAACCAATATTCTTAATGCTAAAATAATCAATTATACCAACATAATTAATAATATGTATATCAATATAACTGAATTAAGTAACAAGGTTAATTCACTATCTAGTTCATTAAATATATGTAATACGACTTTAACCATCCTCACTAGCAACTATAAGAATAAGACTGATGCATTACTAAACTACACGGAGGCCCTATATAGGAATTATACGATATTAAGTATGAAGTATAATTCATTAGACATCAATTACACTAAATTAGCAATACTGCTTAAGGAATATAACAATACAGTGCTTACCCTTAATAATACTGTGAATTACTTAGCGTCAGGTGGGTATATTTATGAGTATGGTCGTACAAACCTTGAATCACTATGCAATGTATCAGTGGTAAGTAATGGCAATGGCTTAGGTGTCGTTGAAGTAACTATTAAGGCATCAGTAAATGTAGCCAATCAAATATTAGGCTACGGTAACCCAGTCATGTTAATAATAAACATACCGGTAGCCCAGGGTAACCCCATCCTAGCCACTTTAGGGTCGGTTAGGCTGCGGAATGGATTCATAGTTTTAACATCTAACATTACGGTTAATAACTATGGTAATGGGGGTGTTGAATTAGTTAACTCAATAAACATAATTGATGGTCTCACGGTCACTGACACGGTAATCCTCCCTGGTAAGCCTTACTACGTGGGTACGGTTACTGTAACTTCATATGATTCATCTAAACCATTTGCACTTAACCTCCTTTACTCGCTTCAGAATCAGAATGCCGCATCGGCATTATGTATCATTAGGATTAATGGTAATGGTTAAGAGGCCTCCGTTACCTCACCGTAATCCATGGGCATTGTGTCACTCTCAGTTAACTCTATTTCAACGGCTAGTTCCGTTAACTCGTCGTATTTACCGTACATTTTAACTATGGAGAGTATGGATAATGCGGATAACAGTAGGAACACTCCACTGAAGGCTATCCCAATGTTGGATACGATTATTACGTAGCCATTATTAAAGTATATGCTTATGGGTAGTGGAATCACCAGCAGTAGGCCCAGGGCCAGTAGTGAACTAGGGATGAGTAGTTTGAATAGAGTACTGCTACCGTTGAATGCATTGTTAACCTCCTTACTGTAAATTAACCTAGTCGCCACAAGTATTATTAAACCCGCTACTGCTGATATTACTGATACCTCAAAGAATAGGTAATACAATTTATTAAGGGATATTGTTACGAAGATCACACCGTTAGGGTTATCATTTATAATTATGGAACTTAAGGGTAGGGTTAAAGTTAATTGAGTTGAGAACCCCTTATCAAACGCTATGAATGTTGAGAAACCAATGCTGGTGAAGTATACGAAAATAAGCAATGCCACCACTGCGGCATACACCACCATAATCATGTTCATCCTATTCATTAAGGCTTTAAGTTAATTAACTGATTTATAAACATTCAGTCATTAGGATTTAAAAAGATGATAAGGCGGACGGAAAATCTTGTCCTTTGGCGGGGATAGGGTGGTAGGTTTAAATTTCAGTAGCTAAGTATTGAATTAATGCCCACCGTGGGGTTTAGGTTTAGGGCTTATGGTGATGTTGGGGCCGTGAAGGCCCAGTTGCAGTTGGCGTGTGAGATATACAACACCCTACGGTGGGTAGACATCCTCTTCTACAATACCTACGGTATTAGGCTTTCCAGGAATGAGCTTAGGGAGTTGGCTTTGCAGTTGAGGAGGCAGGATGAGGAATATCAGCAATTGTATAGTCAAGTGGTTCAGAACATTGCTGATAGGCTCTATGAGGCTAAGGGGAGGTTTTTGAGGGGCTTGAGTAGGAGGTACCCTAGGGAGAAGAAACCGCAAAAATACTACAGTTTAGTGTATCCACAGAGTGGTTGGAAAATACTCAGTATTAGGCCCATTAGGCGTGGTAGGAAGAGGCT
>NZ_JAGDXD010000014.1 GCF_023256255.1 Caldivirga sp.
ATCTTCTGCTTAGCCTCCTCCAAATCACCAATATCCTCCCAAGTAACACGAGGTAGGTTAGTTTCCTGAACTGGCTTATCCTGCATTGTAACCTCAGTCTCAGTACCAACGTAGGCTGCTGGAGCTGGGATTACTTGAGTTATCATGAATTTTAATGCGCCTGTATAGTATGGTAATTCGAAGACTGCGCCGCGCCAGACTGGTTTACCTACTAAGTATGATTTCTTTAAGTAGTCTGGGTCTATTTTAATTTCCTCACCAACGGGTGCTACTGTAACCCTCTGGGCCGGCCTTAAGTTAGCCTTCCTAACCCTGACTAAATCATCCAATGAAACATCAATATTCTGCCTAATGAAACCATCCATCCTTATTATATCCTTATCCTCATCATCACTATAAGCCGGCCAAACCTGAGCATAAGCCACACGCTTATTACCACTTATCTCAACGTAATCACCAGGCTCAATACCTATCCTCCTCATTAGTCTCATAGGCACCCTAACAATACCCCTACCAACATCACGGCTCCTAGCCTCTGCTACACGAAGTGTCAATGAATCTTCACTGTTAACCATACGTACCTATTTCCTGATAGGGTGTATAAAAACCTTAGTTAACTATGCCCCTACAGAATCATCTAAGGAGACGCATTGTAATACTATATAGCGAAATTACCTACTAACGACGATTGAGGTGATTTTCCTCGTGAATCAACAATACGATAACCTCTCCACTTAAGGCAGAAAGCCATTAGGAGCCTGTAGGTAACTACCACTGGCAATACGTTGGACATCCACGTGCCAATAACTTAGGGAAACCTAGTATTCCCCAGTCCTAACCTCATAGTGAGTGGGTAGGTTGTATATTGGCTTACCTTCAGTGACCCAGTACGCAATCCACTTAATCATGTGCCTTAAAGTAACCCTTGGGTAGCCAAATAATTCAAAGGCCCTTGAGGCATTACTAAGTAGGGCAGTATCGGATTCATTACCGGTAAGTATGGGTTCTTTACCAAGTAATTTACCGAATTCCTCAGCAATCCACCTAACTGGAACTGTTTCTGGTCCAGTGATGTTGAGTACTAATGGTGGGTTTTGAGCATACTTAAGGGATCTAAGCACCATATTGTTTACGTCACCTTGCCAAATAACATTAACATAGCCCATTGATAAATCAATAGGTTCACCTTTAGCAACCTTCAATGCTATATCAAGTAAAACACCATACCTAAGTTCATTCGCGTAGTTTAGCCTGATTATAACAGCCTTATTGCCATTAATTTTAAAGAAATAGTTGAAGATTCTCTCCCTTGCTAATGCTGCCCACGCATATTCACCAATCGGCCCAGTCTTAGTTGACTCACTAGCACCACCGGAATGCACTGGTACTAGGGGGTAAACGTTACCTGTTGAGAATACTATGAACCTAGACTTAGGGAACCTCTTAGCCACTAGTGCAGGTACGTAGGTGTTAGTTATCCAGGTTAATTCAGGTTCGCTACTTGTCCCAAACTTCCTACCGACCATGAATATTACATTCTCAGCGTCAGGTAACTTAGCAACATCATCTTCATTGGTTAAGTCAGCGCTTATAACATCAATACCCATTTCCTTAAGCCTACTGGGTAATTCACCCCTACTGAACCTGGAAACTGCAATTACCCTCCTCTTAAGGCCACTAGCCCTAATAGTTTTAGCCGCCATTATGCTTAATGATGGGCCTATCTTACCACCAGCGCCAAGTATCATTATGTCACCGTCAACTTCACTTAGGTCACTTATGGTTTCAGGGTATGGTGTCGACAGTAAATCCTCAAGTTCATCAATAGTACTCACCCTATCAGGTAACTTCAAGTACTGCACGCCGTTAATGCGTTAATAGGCTTAATTAACTTAACCGGTTAATCAGCAGTGACTACATCAAACTGATAACCACCAATAATCATTAAGCCCCTTCTAATTAAATTAACCCTAATAGGGTTGAGGTGAACATTTATTTCAGGGTCAACATAATATATTAATGTACCTTTAATGCATTGCCCATTGTCTAGACTTAAAACTGGGGTTGATTCATTACCTTCACCAACCATTATCCCATTATCAAATACAAGCCTGACACCCTTAACATACTTCTCAAGGCCAGTTTTAGTGAACGCACCCAGGTAAATCACCCTCACTTTAATCACTGAGCCACCTTGGTTGCAGAACCTAACTGCATCAATATACTTAGCTTCACCGCCCAAGTCCCTCGTTACATACACTATGAACCTCCTTAATACGCTCATACTGGGCCTAGTGACTGTAACTTAATTTAATTTTTAGTGAATTCATACTGTCGCCAGTTCATCATGCATCAGTAGTAAGTCTCAAATCACTGCATTAGTTCCCTAACCTAGTAACTTAAACATTACTCTCATTTAATCATTAAACCGAATCGCCAATACCCATAGTAAGGTGATAATTAAGTCGCCTAGCTTTTATCCCATTGAATTACCTGCATTATGCAATTAAGTTTAAGGGTAATGCTTTTAACTAAATTCACGCACTAATGATTATGCACATAACCTTTGGTTTAACATTTACGCAGTACTACGTTATCTCAATTCTCATATTATCCACAATACTTCTGCTACTTAGAGTCATTAGGCATGATATAGTGGGTTTATTAACCATTGTGCTCCTTACAATCGGTGGTGTAGTACCAGTTGATGATGCATTATCGTTCTTTGGTTCCACCGCTATTATAGTATTGGCCAGTATAATGGTAATTAGTAAGGTTCTTGAAGAGTCTGGGTTCATAGATAGGTTGGCTGATGATTCAACACGATACCTTAAGAACAGTATCATCCTTATTCTAGTAATACTTACCATAGTTTCATTCGCATCAGGTTTTATCAGTGATGTTGCGTTAACGGCAATATTCATACCTTACATGTATGTGGTTTCCAGGAACCTGAAGAAGAGGATCTCGAAGTTCATGATTCCATTATCTTACGCTGCTATAGTTGGTGGTAGGTACACTATCTTTGGAACCTCCACAAACCTCTTCATTGATCAATTATGGTTTGAGAAATTTAATGAGTACTTATCTGTTTTTCAATTCATTAAAGTAGGGATTGCGATAATTGCAGTATCAATACCCACGCTCCTATTCATATACTTAATAATGCCCAGTAGGGAAAACATTGTAACTAGCATAGAGGACCTTAAGGTCGGTGGATACATAATAGAGGCTGAGGTTGACAACCAATGTGAATGGGTCGGTAAGACCCGCTCATATATTGAGAAAAATTATAACGTTAAGATTAGGGCAATCCTACCTAGAAGAATGGCCAGGAGACGTGTAATAACTGGTGGCATGACCCTAGTGCTTGAGGTGCCTGTTGAGAAGATACCATCATTGACCTCAATAGGTGGATTAAAGATAACGCCAATCGAGGAGTCAAAGCAAGCTGGAGAGTTAACAGAGGTTTTAGTCCCAAATGGTTCAAGGTTAATCGGTTCCAATATATCAAGTGAATACGTCATGAGTAGATACGGTGTAAGCGTAATAGGTATTTCATCAAGTGGGAGGAGGATATACGGTAGGATAAGCCACATGACTATTAAACCTGGTGATGCATTACTATTAATGGGTAATGAGGATTCAGTTTCAAGATTCATGAGCGACTATGGTTTATTACCACTTGGCGCAAAGGGTGCTAGAATATTTAATGTGAGGAAGGGTATGGCAGCCCTAGTGGCTTTGATTGCTGCGACAGTTCTCTCCTTAATAGGATTCAACACTGCTTTGTCATTCATGTTAGCAACAGTGGCGTTAATAATCAGTGGCGCGGCTAATTATAGGAGGATATACCAGTACATAGAATGGCCTATACTAGTTTTCATGGTTGGATACTTATCGTTAGGTTACGCTATTGAATCATCAGGCTTATCCTCACTAATATTTAATCTGATAAGAGGTAACCTAGTTGCATTATTCCTATTAACATCACTCTTGGCTAACTTCATTAATAATATGGCTGCCGCAGCAATAATGGGGCCTGTTGCATTAAGCTTTAGGAATCCACTTGAAGCCTTAACAATAGTTGCAATGGCATCATCATCAACGTTCCTAACACCCTACAGTCACCCAGCCAACCTACTCGTGTACAATATTGGGAGTTACAAGGTTAAGGACTATTTAATAGCGGGCTCAATAATGCTTGTAGTAGTGATGATAGTATCACTTATAATTATTAAAGCTGCATAATAAGATCTACTTCCTCCAATTATGGTACAGTGGTAGTTTAGCGTAGGTAATAACAAATAAGCAAGTGCGCTAAAGATTAAGTCCCAGCTGTGCTGACGGCTCCCCACCCTAAAGGAGTGGGGCTTCTTAGAATTGGGCATGTGCTATAATGCAGGTAACTTAGTACTAATCCCTGTTTTAACATTGCAATACTTATTTGAATAATTGCTCTTCACATAGTTTCTTGCCTCATCACCAGAACAGTGGGCTGGACATATGTATCTTGAGTATTCTGCAACAACATCAAGTTGACGCCTTGATGGTTCATGGAATCCACCAATTACTAAGTATATGTTACCGAACATTTCATGTACTTTCCTAACAATATTATCAATACCAGGGTGGGAACAGCCTACAATCACCACTGAACCATAGTTACTTAATTTAACTACTAGAGAATGCTCATTAATACCCATGCCCCTCATAGTACCTGTAGTCACTGCGTCCTTCAGTATCTCCCTAGGCGAATTAACAGTAACTGGGGTAAGACCCCACTTAGTCAGCACCTTATCAGTCTCAGGTACATAAACAATGAGACCACTCCTAACCTTACCAATGTACTCAAAACCACCATAGTGATCCCGGTGGTAGTGGCTTAGGAATGCTGCATCTACTTTGCTGAGATTAATACCTAAGACATTAATGTTATTTTCCATAATTCTTGACTCAGTATCGGCATCATACAGTAAGGTCCATTGATCAGTCTCAACTAAAACACTCCATCCCCAATCATTCAGTAGTGGTGGATTAGGCTTATTATCGTTGATTACTGTAAGATTCACCCACTCAACCATATGCTTATACTAAACTTCAGCATTAAAAATTAACGCAATCCAACACATGCCAATGAATAACGTAATGACCGTACTCTTACTTATTAAGGTCCTTAATACATCATCATGATTCTAAGTTAACTCAATGGTAGCCACGGTACTTATTACATTTAACTCAATAATGAGATTAATTACTTCCACTATGATGCGATCTAACTAATTTTTAGTTAATATGCTTAATGATTACTGTAAGATTCTTAGTATTAATACCTCTGGTAATGCTTTAATAAATCCAGTTGCCTACACTACAATGGGAATCTTCATTGTTGATACATCAAGTAGTCCACACGCTAGGTTAAGACCTGTTTCAATGAGTAATGTTAAGCTTACTGATAGTTTTTGGTCGCCTAGGTTGGATATCCTAATTAACGTAACATTACCCACAATGTATTCTCTACTTGAGGAAACTGGAAGAATAGATAACTTCAGAAGAGTTTCGGGAAAGGTTAAGAACCCATTTAGGGGATTACTCTACAATGATTCTGACGTTTACAAGTGGATTGAGGCTACTGCATGGGCCTTAGTTAGTAGGCATAGTGAACAGTTAACTAAGGTACTTAATGATGTGGTTAATATTATTGCTGAAGCCCAATTGCCTGATGGGTACATTAACACCTACTTCTACGATAGGTTAGGGGAAAGGTATAGGTACCTTAGGCAATCACATGAATTATACTGTGCAGGCCACCTCATGCAGGCCGCCATCGCATGCAAGAGGAGTAATGCATGTCCAAGACTCTATAGTACAGCATTAAGGCTTGCCGATCACATAGCTGATGTATTTAATGATAATGGAATAGTGGCTGTTGATGGACATCCTGAGATTGAAATAGCACTAGTCGAATTGTATAGGGAGAGTAGGGATATAAGATACCTTAATGAGGCAATTTTTCAATTAGAGAATAGGGGTAAGGGTGTTTTAAGAAGATTCAGAATGCCAGGTGCATGGGATGCAAGTGATGAGTACTTCATAGATCATAAGCCAATTAAGGAATTGGAAAAGGTACCTATAGCTCATGCGGTAAGGTTCCTCTACCTTACATCAGGTGCCACTGACGTGTACATGGAAACTGGAGATAGGGCTCTGTGGAGTGCACTTGAGAGACTATGGATTGACCTAACCAGTACCAGAATGTACGTCACCGGTGGTGTTGGATCAAGATATGAGGGCGAGTCTATAGGTGAACCATATGAATTACCTAATGATAGGGCCTATTCGGAAACCTGCGCAGCAGTCGCTAATGTAATGTGGAATTACAGGATGCTGCTGGCTACTGGGGATGCTAAGTATGCGGATGTAATGGAGCTAACCCTCTATAATGCTGCATTGGCTGGAATATCCCTAGATGGTAAATCATACTTCTACGTTAACCCACTTGCAAGTAGGGGTGAACATAGGAGACAGCCTTGGTTTGAAACAGCATGTTGCCCACCAAATATTGCTAGGTTAATCGCATCATTACCTGGTTACCTATACTCAATGTCTAGTGACGGCCTATGGATCCACTTGTACGTGGCATCAAGGGTTAATGTTAACCTTAATGGTAATGCCATAGAGCTTATAGTTGACACTGATTATCCATGGAATGGGGAAATTAAGGTGATAGTTAACCCAAGTAAGGAGGATGAGTTTACACTATACATGAGAATACCTGGCTGGTGCCATGAAGGTAAATTACTTATTAATGGTGAGGAGCAAGGTCTTGAACTGAGACCATCAACTTACGTGGGGGTTAGGAGGGTTTGGAGGACTGGGGATGAATTGACTTTAAGATTACCCATGCGTATTGAATTTGCCGTTTCTCATCCGCATGTGTTAGCTAATACGTCTAGGGTTGCTATTAAGAGGGGTCCACTGGTTTATTGCCTTGAACAGACCGATAATCCAAATGTTGATGTATGGGATATTGCCCTTAAGAGTACATGCCACCTTGAAGCTAGGTACGTTAGGGACTTACTTAATGGTGTAGTTGTGATTGAGGGTGATGCCTATGAGGTGAGTAGTAGGCAGGCAGGGACATATATGTCACTTAACGATTTTAAACTCAGCTTAAGACCCATTAAGTTTAGGGCCATACCATACTATGCATGGGCTAATAGGGAGCCGGGACCCATGACTGTTTGGATACCATTAATTGATTATTATAATGCAGTAAAGGGATAAGCCTTGACCCTGGTGGTGTGAGTCCATAGGGCTTCCTTATGGCAATTGGGGGCCTTGTTTTTAGAGTGAGGAAGGTCAGTGGAATTATTGAGTATAGTTTTAAAGGGGTACTGGGGCAGTGGTTACTTATGCCATTAAGGCCCGCTAAATGCTATAAGAGGATTAAGAGACCGTACACTAGGTTGGAGTATATTCACGGTGCTCCCTACGTTCAGATACCTAGGTTTGAAATGGGGGCTACTAAGGCTAAGGATAGGGAGAGGTTCAGTTCAGTTGCCATACTTAGGGTTCTTGAAAGTGGGCAAATTAGGGTTAATGCCCTTGAGGCTGCTAGGCAAATGGCCTATAAGTACTTGTCCAAGGTTCTAACTGATCAGAACTTCTACCTAAAGATAGTTAAGTATCCTCATCACGTTATTAGGGAGAATAAAATGTTGGCCATGGCTGGGGCTGACCGTTTACAGGAGGGTATGAGGCTTGCCTTCGGTGTGCCTACTGGTAGGGCGATTCAGATTGAGCCAGGGGAAGTATTAATGATTGTTGAGGTGGAGGATAGGAATATTGCACATGCTAAGGAGGCTTTAAACAGAGCTAGGGCTAAGTTACCGTTACCGTGTAGAATTGAGCTGACTAGGAAGTCAGTAATCAAAGGCTAATTCACCAGTCATAATCGAGCTGCTTCATCATCAACCTTAGACTGCGCATAAGGCTTAAAAAAGATATCCCCACCCATTGGGTGAGGATTTAGATAATTGTGTGTTTAATTTTAAGTTGGATTTATTTTACTCACTTACGTTGTCTCAACATGATAAGGCTTCCTTCTCTCTACAAGACTCTTTATGGCGTAGGCAACCCCTGCAACGGCAGGTATTCCAACAGCCCCAATTATCGCGTCACCTGTAGTTACTGGGAAGCCGTTTATTATGGTCAGTATGTTAGTCTTAATTAATGCGACCTCATCTGAGTTTACAGTTAGGAACCTACTGTACTTAGCGTGCCCATAAGATGCCGTTAACTGGTAGACTCCAGCTAAGACGCCATTTAACTGTGAGGCACCGTTTGGTCCAGTTAACTGAGAGTAAACTGGACCAGTGCCAATCCTATACATTGTTACGTTAGCCTTACTTATCGCCTGGTTGAAGAAGCCCACCACAATGGCGGTTACATTATAGACTCCTAAGGTTACGTCTATCGGCTTCTTAATGAGCGTTGTAACTCCAATGTTGTATGTGTCGACTCCCTCATAGTATATTGATAGTGAAACAGGGTACGGGTTACTTACACTTACTAACGCTATACCGCTTGAGTTCGTGTTGAAGGTGCCATACACTTGTCCATTCTGTGATGCAGTTATTGTAGTGCTCACTGGTGAACCATAAGTATTGTGAACCCTAACCACTAATGGATCCCAATGCACGTTAACAGTGTATAGACCTGGCTGAGACACACCTAGTGTGCTTACTGCAATGTAGGCTTCATGACCATCCGGTGATATTGAGATTAGCCTGAACTCACTACCCCACGGTAACTCTGATGAAGTATACCCACTGTAGGTGGTACCACTTGGGGTAACTATACTGGTTATGGTTGCTGTCTCAGGTAACTGAACAACCAATGATGTCCACATGCCTTGGGCCACATCACTTTGGTAAACCTGAACCTGTAAGTTACCATTACTCCACTGCCCAACCGGCTTATAGATTATTGGCATGTACTCAACAACCAGAGGCACATTCAGTGGGTTAACTACCTTGAATTGAGTATCGTAAATCACGTAAATCCCAATGATTGGCATGAACCTTATGAAGGGCGGCAGTATGTAACTAACACCATGCACTACAATTAGTTGACTCAGTGTATAGACTGGTGAAATTCTATTAGCCTCAACAATGAAGGTACCGCCATTTTCACCAACTACTAGCGGCTGGACAGTGTAAACAGTAACAACGTAACCCATTATTGACCAGCCTGAGGGTATGCCGAAGTTGTTGGTGGTTATTATAACTTGGCTATGTGCATCAACAGTAGTATTGTAGAATTGAGTACCCTTGACTAGCATTGCAAATGGCATTTCATACTGTGAACCCTGAAGTAACTCAACACTATAGTTGCCGGATGGTAGATACGACATATCTAGCTTAACGTGCTTGTAATCCAATTGAATGGCAGTCACATTACCACTCCACTTCTCAACCAATTGGCTGAAGGCGCTACCGTTAGGTAACACTACATCCTGCACACTGAAGGGCGCATTATTGGGAATCGTTAACTCCACGTACTGGTCAGTAACGTACTGGTAAGTGTAGTCTGGTGCAGTTATGTTTATTGAAGCTTGGTTAGTTAGAGGTACGTAAATTGTCTTAACGAACACTGATGAAACCACTACGGTGCCATTAACGGTGTTCTGGCCTGAATTAACCAACACTATTGAACCAGACGGTGAGTAAGCTGACGTTACAAAACCATACTCATTAACGCTCTTCAGAATGTTACCAGAGATGCCGATTGACGGTAGAGGCGTGGGGAAGTAAACCTCAAGGTACTCTAAACTGTAGCCAGGACCTGGAGGCAGAGGGGCAGTTATAGTGTATGTGCCACCTGCGGGTATTGATAAGCTAACAGTCTGGTTAATTACATCAATATACTGAACCTCTGCATAGTAAGGTAAGTTAATTGATATAGCTTGGTTTTGAGTTGGGGTTACTTGCTGGGTTATGGTAGCAACATAAATAGCCGTACTGTACAGTATTAAACCCGCTATTACTATTGCTATTGCTCCAAGTAACTTCCCTCTAAATGACATATGAGTTATCAAATATCCATATTTATAAGATAATCAGATAAAATAACCATTTACTATAAAAATGCGTTTAAATTAACCATAATCCTCAATGCGTACACCCTCATAGTTAGCATCAATTAATATTACTTCACCGCCTGCTAACTTTACTGCAATCGCAACCTTATCCTCAACTCCTGGCGCTAATGCTATCACTGCACCACCCCCACCTCCACCGCTTAACTTAGCCCCGAGGGCACCTGCCCTCCTAGCCATGTACACTATGTTGGATAACCTATGGTTAGATACCCCTAATGCCTCAAGTAGGCCTTGATTAATATTCATTAATTCACCTAAGGCTACGTAATCGCTCTTGTTTAAGGCCGCCAATGCTTCATCAACAATGGCCCCTATTGAATCCATTACCTTCTCAATAACTGCAGGATACTTGCCGTAAAGTGCTTTAACTCTCTTAACTAGTTCACTTGTGGTTGATTCCCTCTCAACATAACCAACCACTAGTGGTATTTTAAGTGAAGTGCTTAGCCTTTTTAATTCAATTCCAGGTTTAATGTACATTACGCCACCAATACTTGATGTTGCAGTATCCATAGGGCTTGCTGCGCCTTGAACCGTTAACTCCACTGAATGACTAATCTTGGCAATATCCTCCTTACTTAATTTAACGTTAATTAACCTTGCATAGGCCGCCACTGCGGCTACTGATACCGCTGCTGATGTTGCTAAACCAGCCCCAATGGGTAACTGACTCTCAATAATTACCCTGATACCTCTTAAATCGCCGCCATACTTCTCTGAGACAAGCCTCAACGCTGTTAAAGCGTATGAGGCAAGCCTACTTAATTGACCATCATCAATTACATTACCCTCAATTAAACCCCCAGTAACTCTTATTGCAATACCTTTAACTGAAAGATCCTTTGCCAGAATCACAAGCGAATCATCATTTGTCTCCTCAACAGTAACCTTAATACCTTTGTTTATAGCCATAGCTATGGCTGGTTTACCGTAAACAACAGCGTGCTCCCCAAACAATTTAACAACTCCCGGCGCTGTGGCAGTTACCCTTAATACACTCATTGACGTCACCTGGCTCCCTCTTCGCAATATTAAGTAGTACTGAACCAAGTAAATTAAGGTTGCTTAAGACATTATCCAATACTTCCCTAATACCCTCATCAGTATTACTACTTAGTAATGGTTTAAGCAATTCCTTAACATCACTAGGCATGAATGGGTATATTGCCGCGAAATCCCTTGATTTAATAGTAATCATTGTTTCCAAGAAGCCTTCAAGGAGTCTTCTGATCCTCCCCTCACTAACGACATAGAGGTTATAAAGGCTCTTAGCCTCATTCTGAGGCAACATTACGCATGATTTAGTTAACTCATAGTACTCTACTAATGACTCTATATCCCTTACAGTACCCTTACCTACAGCCTTAATAAAGGTTCCACTGGAAGTCCTTTCCCTAAGTCTCTTAACTGACTCCTCAATGCTTCCCGAATTAACAGCCACAGTTCAGTAAGGTAAGTTCAGTTTATTAATGCTTTAGGCGTGAATCTTAGGAAACTAGCTTACTTACCCCTAGCTATTGATGATGCTTCAGCGTAGATGAAGCCTATTATTAACCATCCTAGGAATAATTCTACGAACATTGGCTTAGTTGAGACTAATGCTGATGTTATTGAGTATCCTGCAAGAATTAAAGCCGCCGTTGCTAAGATTACTTGACCCATGTACTTCTCAACCTTCCTAATGCTAAGTCTCATTAGTGATACATCAGATACAACATGAACTAATAAGCCAGCCATGGTTGATAAGCCTCCTAGAACTAGAAAAGCCATTAATGGTGATAATAGGCTTGATGAAATTAAACTAACAGCAATTATCCCAATGGATGATACTAAAGCAGCCAGCATTGGATTATTGGTGTTCACATTAATGTAGCTTAGAGGTTTAGGTACCCATCCATCAATAGACATTGCGAAGAGTACCCTTGATGATGCCAGATTATAGGCCAACACACCTAATACACCATCATTAACAAGCGCCACTAAGACTGGTATATCTATAAGTACACCAAAGTACTCGTGAAGGAGGTAGAGTATAGGTGAGTTGAAGGCGCTCATACTAATCATTGACTTAATAAGGGATTCAAAACGCCCATAGGATTCAAACAATGCTAATCCAGCTGAGTTGAAGGCGAAAAGATCAAACACAGCAAGTAATCCGCCCGTTAGTATTACCGCAATAATAGCCTTAGGCACAGTCTTGCTTGCCATCTTAGTTTCACCTGAAAGGGGAGTTATGGTACCATACCCAGTGGGTATTGCGGCAGCAAAGAGTGCGGCATACCCGAATTGCGCTAATGAGATACCTTGACCAGTGGTTAGGCTTAGGCTTATCTTGAAACCTGAAAGGTAAAGCAACACTATACCTATTACTACTAGTATTCCTAACTCAAGTGAACCGGCGAATACTGCATATTTGGCTGATGGTTTTATACCTAATATAGCTAATACTGCTTGAACAATAAGTACCGCTATTAGGGTGTATGTAAAGTTAATGTGAAATAGAAACCACATTATACCCGCTGAGCCTATTGCATACGCGCTTCCGTAGAGTATTGAGTAAAACAGGTATATGAACCCTGTCTCAATACCTACCCTATGGCTTATGAAGTGGTTAGCGTATGCATAATAGCCACCTGTCCTCGTTAATCGTCGTGATAACTGGTATACTACAAGCCCATTAACCAATACGATTAGTGTACCTACTAATGCGGCTAATGGGGCTAGTAAACCTGCGTAAAGTATTATAGCTGTACCGTAGGTTGTTATACTTAGGAATGGGGACTGACCACCCAATGATGCGAAGAACAGCTCTCTAAAGCTTAATACCCTCCTTAACCCATTACTACTACTGTATTGCTTATGCTCACTGCTTGAACTTCCCGTAGTAACCATCTTGGTTAATCCACGTAATGCGTGCTTTTATAAACCTTACCCATTAATTACTCCTGTAATTGTTGAATTATTTAAGTATCATGATTATTATATACTATATCTTTATATAATATATTATAGTTTAATTAATATATGAGCAGATGATTTTAGCTATAATTAAGTAATATTTATTTTCTACTTACTTTAACAACCTTAAGCATCAGAACCACTACGCTCATAGCCACTAACACCACTCCAATGGCTAGATATGTTAAGTTAACTCCAGCCAAGTTAACTATTGAAAGTGATGCACCTGGTAATTGACCTTGAACCACATGCTGTGCGCTTGATACCGGCACGTATTGAAGCATTGTATAGTTAACAGTGTAATAGGCTATTGGGCATGCACCTAACTCATAGTAAAGTTGCCTTAAGAATAATGAATACGCTATAGATTCCTCGTACAATGATAAAGCCTCCTCAAAGTAGCTTTGGCTTGATACTGATGAGGGGTTACCAGCAAGGCTACTATTGTACTGTCCAAACCAGTAGTCACCAAACTGCACATAGGCGCTGGATAAAACTGGTAAACCATTGCACTGGGACACTAAGGCTTCATTATAGGTTGCAACGTTCCTAACAATGTTAAGTAAGTATAATGACGCATTGCTTCCTCCAATCAAGAACATTGTGTGAATTATGGCACTTGCTGAGGCTATTGTATCAAGGCTTACTGCTAACGCCTCCAGGTAAAGACCATTTTGATAGTAGGCCTGCGCCTCGTTAGTTTGATTAATGAGCTGGTTAATCGTATTAATGACCCCTATGCTTGTGGTTAACCCCTCAGCACTAGCTAATGAATATAAGTATGTTACAGTCGTGTATGCGTATGATGCATATAGTCCACTTAATTTACTTAAGTATGAGACCGGTATTGGGTTGCCACCACTAATAGCGTTAAGCACATTAAACCAATACTTCAACGTAATCACCCTAACGTATAATTGAGCCAAATCACTGGGTAAACTGGCCGTATTGCCGGCTTGAATATCATTAACGGTGGTGTTTAACATTACCTGGGCAGTATATATCCTATCATAGATCCCTACCATTATGTCTAAGTTAGCGGTTGTGGGTTTAACACCATTAATCTCATTAATCATTTGATTCAATTGAGCAGACACATTAGCAACAAGAGCCTTAGCATAACTTAGTGTAGTATTCCTAAACATGTTAGTGTAGTAGCTTATTAGGGCATTGTAGAGTAAACTTGCTGCAGTATAGTAGTCACCATTATTGGCACTGCTTATGGCTGCCTCATAATCAGCCTGACTACCTAAGGCTGATTCATTACCATAATTAACGTAAAGCGTCCTGTAGAGGTAATTACTTATAACTGAAATATTATTACTCACTTGAGGGGTTACTTGTAGAGATAGGTTAAAGCTACGGCCCGTGAAGTACTGTATAGCCTGGTATACGGTAGCTACTGGAACCACATTAACGCCAAGCTGCTTGCCTAAGTTTACTAGGTTAATCACTTGGCCACTTGATGATACGTAGTTCTGTTGACCATAAGGTATTAACACCGTTGAGTAACCTAATTGGGCGGCAGCCCTAATCTTATCCGGTATCCCACCCACTGGGCCTATTGTCCCATCAGGCATAATCATTCCGGTCATTACTACGCTAGGGTTTAGGCTACTGTTGGTTATGAGCGAGTACATGCCCACGGTCATGTAGCCACTGGCTGATGGGCCACCTATCTCTATAGTGCTGGAGTTAACATTGATAAGGAAGTTATAGCTTGTTAATGATTGACCGGCAATAGTTGTAGCTACAAATGCCGCTATTTGACTTGAAGAAATAAATGTACCACCCTCCCCTATAGGTAGTGGCATTGCCGATACATACACATTACCACCCAAGTAACTTGGAAGACCCTTAACAGCAGTTATAGTTATGTTTATTACAGCACCCTGGCTTGGACCTGAAACCGCTAACGCATGAATAGTTACACTATTGGTAAATATTGACCCAGTGCTCCATGAATACGCTAACGCTGATGCAGCTATGGCTAGTGCTATTATTGGAAGTAGCCTATTAATCTTCATCAATCCATCAATGCGAATAGCCTATATAAATATTTTTCAGATCCAACTGATATTTAAACGATCCACATTTATCTCTAATGCCTCAGTATTAACCAGGAAAAGCATTAACTTCATTAACACAGTTAAGGAGCTTATGACATTTCCTAACCTCAACACCCTTTACATTTCTTACATTGATCTTCAGTAAGTGGCTCTTGGTAATTTGCAGTTCTCTTCATAACCTTGTTTAATCATATCATAAAGCAATAGTAAATATTAGTAGCATCATAATCTTTAGGTTTGCATTATTAGATTTTATACGTAGCGTTTATAAGTAAATTATAATGAAATTAAAAGGTGACTACACGCTCTTTAATCGACTACATTAAGCATTGCCATGATGAAGAGTGTGTCAAGGACCAACTAGCCATTCTTACTAAGGGTAGGAGGGAAGTACCCATTGAGATTGATGGGTTAAGGTTTCTGATTGATGTAGTTACTAGTGATGAAGCTTTCGAAGTTAAGTACGATGCGCAACCATATGATGGAATAGGCCAAGCATTAATATACGGTATTACAGGATATAGGGCATGGCTAATACATGTCCTAGATAATTATTCAAGGTTATTTAAAAATTACATTAAATTATTCAGAAGGCTTAATCTACCATTCTGTGTAGAGGTAATAGATAAGAGACTTGGCCTTAGTGAGGAAACATGCCCACAGTAATACCTGTAATATCAGCTTCTGGAGGTGTAGGTAAGACAACCCTAGCATTATTAATTGCACACTACTTAGTTGAACATGGGGAAGACCCAGGGAAAATACTTGCAGTTGACACTGACCCAACTGCTGGCTTATCGCTTAAGATATATGAGGATGATTATGATAAAATTAACCAGCTTAGGAGGACACTATACCATATGTTTAAAGATTACGATAAGGGTAAGAACATTAATATTGAAGATTACGTAAACTTACCTGGCGTAAGCATTAACGCAAGCACGTTACAGAATATAAGAATATTACCACCTGGTGAAGACGAAGAGGGTGATCTCAGTAACCTAGTAACGTTGTGGCTGGGTGAATATGGTAGGGGTGATGCATTATTCACAATCCTCGATAAATCAGGTGCCTTAAATCACTTTAATTACATAATTATAGATACCGCGCCATTTTTTGATAAGAGGTACACCTCAATAGCGTTGGCTAAGACTGACCTAGTTAAGGTTGATAAGGCAGTTGTGCCACTGAGGCCTACTTTAACCGATATTAAAAGGACTAATAGGATGATTCAAGCGATTTTAAGGAAGATTAACAATGAGATTAAACCCATATTCGTCTTTAACTTTGATAAGGACATGCTAAGGCATGAAGCCGCATCACTTAGGGAAGCTGGCGTAGAAGTCTTAGCTAAAGGAGGTGGTAGTTCTAAGAACCCAAGAGGTGTCACTTCCCTTGAAGAGGTGATAAGGGCTATTAATAGCCTTAAGTCGGTGGGTAAAGTAGTAAATGTAGCCTTAACTTACATGGCCTCGTTAACTCGTTTCCCAGAGCATGAGCTTAAAAACGAAGAAGCGTATACACCTAGGTGCGTAGTAACGTCCGTAATAAGTGAATTTAACCATAGTATTCAGCCTGACTGCTCAATACTGGTTGAAACAGAGTAATCCATGGCCCTTAAGCAAGATATTGTTTTTAACCATTTTAGGAGTCCCCCTTAATGTTACTACCCAGCCACATCTCCATTACACCATCTGGTATAGTTAAATCACCCTTGAAGTACCGCTCACCGCTACGACTCTTAACTACTACGCCTGGTTCACCATCAATTACCCTGCCGATGATTGATGCGTTTATTCTCATTTCCCTTAATTTCTCAATGAGTTTGCCTGCTTCATTTTCCTTAACACCTATTAATAATGATCCTGAGGAGAGCACTGTTAATGGGTTAAGATTAAAGGCATCAAGTACCTTTTTTGTTATTGGTAATACTGGAATATTGTCCTCATCAACGATTATTAGCTTCCCTGAAGAATACGCCATTTCAAGCAAACCTTGTAAGACTCCACCCTCGGTTGGATCATGCATTGACGTAGCGTACTCAGCTGCAGTGAGGGCATCATTAACCACAGACACCATTTTATAGAGGCCTTCAGCCTCCTTAAACTCCTCCTCACTTAAAACACTCATTAACTTATCCTTGAAGTCGCTGGCTAAGACCGCCGTGGCTTCTAAGGCAGCGTACTTAGTCATAACTACAACGTCACCTGCTCTTAAGCCCCCTGTCCTTATGAACCTATCACCAACACCAATGACTGTTGTTACTGCAATAGGCCTAGTCACAGTATCGGACTTTTCAGTGTGTCCACCTACTAGGGATGCATTAAGTTCAATTAATGCATCATTAACCTGTCTCATTATTCTAACGACATCATTCTCACTTGAATCAACAGGTAGTATTAATGCTAGTAAAAACCATCTAGGCCTAACACCCCTAGTTGCAATATCATTAGCAGCCACATGAACCGCTAACCAACCCAGTAAGTTACTTGAACCAGTAACTGGGTCAGTATGAACAGCCATATAGGAGCCATTAATTCTAATAACAGCTGCGTCTTCGCCAATGCCTGGACCTAAAACAACACTATTATCATGCGCACCCAGCATCGTTAAAATCTCCCTCTCAATGAAAGTGTTACTGAACTTAACCATGTGAAACTTAGGTTATTTTAAGCCTATTAAGTGTTTAATTTCATCAAAAACATCAATACTTCAAAGGGGACTAAGTATATTTATTTTACCCTAATGAGGCCAAGAAACCTAACTGAAGGAGGGGATAATTAAACCTCTTTGGGCATGTATTAAAAGAATCAGGATACAGATACCTTTATATTGGTTATATTTAATCCTCTAGTTATGAGTCAAGCCGACTTCAATGATTTAATTAACGCTGTGGCAGTTGCCTTATCTCAGATGAGTAAAGATGAGTTAAGCTCAACAGTACAAGAGGCTGTTCAATGTGTACTTTGTTCTCTTTATGGGGTATCATCAAATGTTAAACATGAGGTTAAACCCATTAATGGACTTGAGGACATATTAAGGGCATTGAATGATCCATATGTTAGGAAAGGCATAGGATTACTCATTGAATTACTTAGAAGTATGGGTAAGTGCCTTGATACTGCAGAGAAGGTTAAGAAAATGAACGAGAATGGTACATGCAACATTAATTTACCCTGCCACATAATAGCCCATGGTAATGGTGCAAACACTACCTAGTGATCGCGAAAATGAGTTAATTTAAGTGCAATTTAGCATTATCAATAATGTGGTGGCAAGGTACCTTACTTAAGCGCTGATGAATAGTAATAGTGAACTAAGCATTAAACCAGTTAAGGTTAATCCCATTGCCAGTAGGCTTAATTCCCTAAAACCCCTTAGGTTACCGTTAAGAACCCTAATGGAGAGATTTACCATTAGTGCATCAGTCAATACAACGAATGACGTAAATATTAAGCTGAATTTACCTAACACCACCATTGATACCGCAATAAGTGGTACTGATGATGCAACCGCAATCAACATAATTACTGAACCCACCCTATTAGCTACCTCAGGCCCATACTTAGTGGCTATTGTTGATATACCGGCCTTTAAGTCACCATCATGGTCTAGGGAACCCTTAACTATCTCTCTACCTAAGGTTGCAATGAATGATGTAAGAAAGAGCAACAGCATAAATTCCAGTACCTGATACTTAATCATAATTACTGACGCTAAGCCATATAAGTACGTTAATGAAGTCACTAAAGCGACTAAGATATTATTAATCACTGCAACACGCTTAAGCCTTGAATTATACAAATAACCAAGTATCAACGCTGAAAGCAATACAGCTAGAGAGAACAGGTTAGTTAACCCCATTAACACTGGTATTACTTGAATAAGTGATAATGCAAGTGAAATTAAGGCTACCCATGAAGCTTCCTTGAGGGAGATAACGCCTGTAATTAAGGGTGCATTAGGTCTATTTAACCTATCCTCATTAATGTTATGAATATCATTAGTTACGAATAAGAATACCTCTGCGAAAAATGAGGATAATAGTAGGGTTAAGGCTACGTAGCCATTACGGCCACCAGACACGTAGTATGAAGATACAACGGTTATGGCTGTTAATAATCCATGCTCCATCCTACCTAACCTAATAATGCCAGTAACCTTACTCATTGCTTAAGGCGCCTAAGTTCATTATTTAAGCATTGGTGAGCATTAAACCATAATCATAGTTTCCTCTTCATAAAAGCTAAAAGAAGCCTCACCATGAATGGTAGGGATGAGTTTATCAGCCCATATTGTATTTTAGGAGCCGATGCGTAATGAGCTTAATAGACAATTAGCCATACACCACGAGTTAATGAACTGCTACGAATAATTATGCTACCTCCATGAAGGGGTACGTAAACCATAAAAGATACCCTAGGGTATAACCCTTACTCTTCAGGACGAGGGAGCCACTGGCCTGAGGAAAGTGTCAAGTTGTAAAAGCTATAAGTCCCGCAGGCACCCACACCCTAGTAATGCAGCCTACTGACCCAATAGTGGTGGAGTATATTAATGAGTTAATGAGGAGGGGGCTTAGGCAATATGTTGACTTAATAATACCTAGTGATGATGTGTTTAAGATTGGTAGGGAGTATGCTGAATCTAGAAGGAGCTACGCTGAACTGCTTGATTCGCTCACACAGTACGTTAAGCCTAGGATTAATAGTGATGTTGCTGAACACGTGGTTAAGAACTACATCGGTAACGTTAACGTTGACTACGTTGACATAGTAGCTAGGAGCGTGGCTAAATGGTACATTAGCATACTTAGGTTATTCAACGTAGTCTCCTTCTCTGGATACCAGCCTCCTTAACCTACTCATCCTTAGGCCTGACTCATTAATCAGCTTCTCAAGGTAGTCAAAGCCCATTAAGATCACTGAGTCCTTTACCCTAACCCCATTACCGCCCGTTATTATTAACACAGTGTTGAATTTCCTATAGTATGGGTCCCACATAGTGGGCTTACCCTGAATCCTAATTAAGTACCTGCCGAAACCGTAAACCTCAAGGTCACTTACTCTCTTGCCTGGAACAACCAAGTAGCCCATTCTCCTTAATCCACTCCAAAGCATGTAAGTAACCTCCATGCTTCTAACTGGCCTCACAGACCTACTGCCAATTAGGCTTACTGACCCTAGTATTTTCTTTAAAGATTCCCCAGCAATCATGATCCTGTAGTACTTTGGTTCATTTAAGTAGTCAACCTTAAGTTTAACAGCATCCTTAAGGTTATTATCAAGGGACACAACCATTGGGTTAATGCCCATACTCCTAAGCCTACTAATCCTGTATAGGTCCTTTCTACTCGCCTTATACCCAATTATAATCACTGGCGCGTGGAAAGTACCCATACTTATTGTTAAGTCTACCGGCTGGCCGTAGAGCATTGGTGAAACATACCCAGATAAGCCCATTTCCTCAAGGGATTCCCTGAGTAGAAATGGCAAAACCTTCTCTATACTACCCCTCCCAGGCATGTGTTGATTTATATTACTCATAAGTCTACTCATTATTCTTTCCCTATAGGATAATACTAGGCGCTCTGCTAACTCATCAGAGTACCCACTCTTCACGTAGTAGCCTAACTCACTTACAACATCATCAACTACATCCTCAGGAATATCATCAACCATAACCATTTCCTCCACTAATTTCCTAACCTTCAACTTAAGCTCCCTCATTACTGGTGCTTAAGCTACCAATGCAACGTGAGCTTTAAAACCGTTTTTCTAAAATACCTAGGATCAAATATTGAGGATCATTAACTTTAAACCGAAATCAAGCAGCACGTACACTTACTGGGACATTAAAGAGGAATCAGTAATAGTGAAGTATATGCATGAGCAGTGTAAACCCCTCTTTATTAAGAATGGTGAATCACTTACTAGACTTTACATAGAGTCAGGTGGCCATAGTTACAAACTATGCTCCTCGAATAGGGGGTGGGCACCAACATTAGTGATTGATGGGATCGTAATGCACACCGTTATGAATGACCCATTAAAGTACAGTTACGTTAAGATAAGTGGGGTAAGGATACGTGGGGTTGTCCTAGACTGCTGCACTGGATTAGGGTACACTACCTTAGTAGCACTTAGGAAGGGCGCTAGGAGGGTTGTAACAGTGGAGGCTGATGATAATGTTATTGAATTAGCGAGCTACAATCCCTGGAGCATCCACTTGGCTGATCCAAGGGTTGACTTAATGCTTGGGGATATTTATGAAGTCTCCGGGTGGATTAGGGATTCCGCATTTGATGTTATAATCCATGACCCACCTAGACCCACTAAAAGATTCACTGCACTGTACTCTGAGGAGCTTTATAGGATTTACAGTAGGTTACTGAGGAAGGGTGGTTTACTGTACCACTATGTGCCAATGACTGGGGTTAAGTATAGGGGGCGTAATGTTAGGCGTGGGGTTATTGAAAGGTTAAGGAGCGTAGGCTTCATTATAATTGGTGAGAATGAGTATGGCTTATTAGCCAGGAAGGGTAGTTAACAATATTGAAAAGCATCCTAATACCAAATGCCAAGTATATCAACCTCAATGGGAATAACCTTAACACCCAATGTACCTGATATCGATGGTTCTGTCCCCTCACTCGTAATAAACCTTCTTATACTGAAGCCACCTTGCGTATCTATTATTAATTCAAGGACGCTGCCGGATACAGGGATCACCTTTAAACCGTAAATTAACTTAACCCTTTTACCTCTACCCATGCTTTGCCTAATCTGCCTATTACTGAAGTAATCCTCAAGGCTCTTTAACTGTTCATCATTGACATTACCGTATAATTTGACTAGGACCCTGTAAACCCTTCTTAATTCACCCGCCTTGGACTTAATTTCCCTAACCTGAACCTTACCTGCCGCCTTAAGGTTAAGTAGCTGAACTCCATTTTTGATAATAGTACCTTCACGTATATTTCTGCTTAGTGGCCTAATAGCCTCAATAACCATTGGCCTTCCTAACCCAAGCACCCTCACCTCAGGTCCCTCAACACCAGCGAAGTGAAGCACCACATCCAGTGGCTTTAACTCAATTACAGTTTCCTTAGCAACACTTGCCACTGAAGCATCCCCAACCTGTGGTATTCCTCTAATTAATTTCCTATACCTAGCCTCAATGTAGACTGGCATTACTTCAACACTTACTGAACCATCACCGGTATTTACCCTCACCACTACGTCAGGATTCAACCTACTATACCTTTTACCTAGGCTATCCGCCAATGCTTTACCAATCATCCTGTTTATCTCCCTCTTAATCGATTCACTGCTTGTTATGCCTAATTCCGTTGATACCTTAACCTCATTATCAATTATCATTCTACTAACCACCGAACCCACTTGAAAACTACCGAACTCAATACCCTGTTCATTAATTATCTCCTTAACCCTATTAACAATACTATTAATATTGATTTTATCAAATAGATTACCGCAGATGAAGCATGACTGTGGTTCAACAGCCTTACCTATTCTCCTCATGAATAATAAGCTCCCCCTATGTCCACTTCTAGCTAGTGCAGTGAGGACACCCTCATCATACGTACCGGCTGAGGAGTTTAAAGCCTCCATGAAAAGCACGTTCTTTATAGACCTACCACGCTCCTCATTACTAATCATGAAGCCCCTTGAAGCAAATAACCTACCTAAGCAGTGGTCACATAATGGGTACTTTAACAGCGCTTTCTTAGCCTCCTCAATTATACTCATATGTGTTAATCGTGAATTAGGCTAAGTTAATAACTATTCCCGAAACTTAGGTTCAAGCCTATTTCCGTTTGTCCCTACACTTTTATTTCAATCATGGTTGAGTGTGGGGGGCTTGGTCCTCGGCCACATGTTCATCACGTATGGGTCATGGGGTCCAGTTGAGGCCAATGGCATGGGCCTCCCATCTCCACCATCACCCCCACACCTTAGGGCAGTGCCCACATCGGTGCGGGAGATCAGTAAAACCAAACACGAACAAATATGAAAAGACTTCTATTAACGTAAAAGGATTCAGCCCATTCATCACTATACTTAATCCTACATTCCGCCATCTACTTATTCTAACTTTTCCCACTCTATAGTGCACTCTCAGAAATACGCAATATCTATGTAAGTGAATAAGAGCCTTAACCTAAATCTAAGGGAAAACACCTAAAAATAAAGATATTCATAGTAGCTAAGAAAAACATGTCGTGGCTTTAAAAACCACCAATTAAGAGTGTTACTAGTGTACGAATTGTTCATTAAATTATGCAGTAATATTGGCTGCCCAAGTAGTTATAGTGAGGAAGTACTTAAGCAATTAAGGAATCTAGGAGTTACTGAGTTGGTTAATGAGGGGCCTGTTGAATTCATAGGTGGCCTTAGACTACTTGGTAAGGGGCAGAATAGCTTCGTTTTTAAGTGCAAAATCAGGAACCTTGAAGGCTACTACGCATGTAAGGTAAGGAGGTTTGATTCATCAAGGCCTAGCCTACTTAATGAGGCGTACAGTGTTAAGTTAGCTAATGAGGTTAACGTGGGTCCTCTTTTAATTAACTACACCAGTGATGTCTTAGTTATGGAGTACGTTAACGGGGTACCACTAGGTGCATATCTTAAGCAGGCTGATTACGATTCAATTAAGGCAGTGGTTAAGGATTTATTAATGCAGGGTTTTAAACTTGATTCAATAGGGTTAATTCACGGTGAGTTAAGTAGGATTCGGGAACACGTAATTATTAGTAATAGGGTTTATATAATTGACTTCGAGAGTGCAAGTAGGCTTACTAAATCAACAACTAATGTTACTCAACTCACTAGTGCACTCATGCTTAGTAAAGGAACAATACAGGCTAAGGTTAAGGAGGCCCTTGGCCTGCGGGACGCCAATACGTTAATTAAACTACTTCAATTATATAAGGTTAAGCCAAGTCAAGATTCATTTAACCTAATTCTTAGATTCCTAGGCTTACTAAATTAAGGTGTAGGGAGTGCTTATTCACATGTAATTATGATAATGGGATGCGGACCTATAGTGAGTTATTCACTTAAAATGCACCCTAATGCGTACTAGTGATTAATGTTTAGAAAACCTTATTAACGATTATTAAATACTCCTAATGTATGCAGGAGGATAAATGCGTCTTCATTGGTGTAAGGGTCATTGCTGGTCAAGAGTATAATGTTGCAGCTATAATTAGGACCAGACTGGAGTTGATGGAGAAGGATAAGAAGAAGTACTATAATGTACCATCCATAGTTGTTCCACCTAATGTACAGGGGCAAGTGTACCTAGAGACACCGCACTCTTATGTGGCTATTGACTTATCAACAGGTATAAAGCAATACAGGGGGTTAATGATGGGTAAAGTTCCTTTAAGTGAATTAATGAAGATGATTAAGAGGGAGATTAAGGTTCAGATTAATGATGTTGTGGAGATAATAACGGAACCATTCAGGGGCTTTAAGGCTAAGGTAGTTGATGTTGATGAGAAGAGTAACACCGTTAAACTCCTACTATTCGATACTGCAACCAATATACCGGTAACATTACCCATTAAGTCAGTTAGAGTCATTGAGGAGAAGCAGCAATAATTGGTTAACTGCATGTGCCCTTAATTGATCTTTATTTCGTAAGCTTTCTTGGCTAGGCATAAGGCTATATTGTTAAGAAACAAGGCTTAGGCTAAGTTTGCCCTAATAACCCTTAACGCATTTTTATAAAGCAACCCATTCACCTCCTCCTCATTAAATCCAGCGTTCAATAGGCCATTAATTAGCTTATTAATGTCTTTAATGCTTTCAAGACCTTGAGGAGTACTTCCAATGCCTAGGTAATCTGTGCCTAACGCTAATATTTCTGCCCCAAACGCATCACGTATGTGCTTAGCATGCAGTATTAATGAGTCAACCGTTGGCTTAGCCCCAATGGTTTCAGGTATCATTGTTATGCCTATTACTCCACCATTGCTTTTAAGCAAGCCAAGAACCTCATCGTCGGTATTCCTTGGATGATTATTAACAGCCCTAGAGTTACTGTGACTTATCACGATAGGTTTCCTGGAGGTTGACAATGCATCAATCATCGTTCTTCTACTTGCGTGCGCTAGATCAACAATAACCCCAATCCTATTAGCTAACTTAATTAACTCTTCCCCATAGTTAGTTAACCCATAGTCCTTCTTAGTGAAGCATGATGCCCCATACTTATTATCGAAATTCCACGTTATGCCTATGGAATTAACCCCAAGCTTGTGAAACATCACTAAGTCGTATGGTTCCTCTAGGGCATCAGCACCCTCCATTGATATTAGGAGACCTATCTTATCCGTATTGAAAACATCATTAACGTCCTTAACATTATTAACAAGCATTAAATCATCACTAAACCTGTCAATAAGCCTATAATATGCTTTAACCATCTCAAGGGCGATACCCTTAGTTGAGTAGGGTGATGATGAGCGTACTGCCTCGCCTTGACTAGGGTTATACGTGGTTATTATGGGGAACACTGAAGCGAAGACTAATTTAACATTAGCCTGCTTAAGTTTAGGGATATCTGACTGCCTACCTTCAGCATCAATATTGAAGTCCTGAACCCTGGAACCAAACATTAAGTGATACGCTATGTCCTCATGTAGATCAATTACCGGATACATTAATTTAATTAACCTGGTAAGTTATTAAGTTTTCAGGTTACCTTAAGCCCAATTCCCTTAATTACCTTACTCCTAAGGTTATTTACTAGTTCCTCACCAGCACCCTGTACTACAAGGGTAAGTAGCCTCGATGCATTAAGCGCATCACTCACCTTAAGTACCTCAACAGGTGAGTGAACATACCTGGTGGGTATTGAGATTGTTGATGCAGGTATACCATCCTTCCTAAAGGCTATCCCAGCGGCATCAGTAGTACCGCCAATCAATACCTCCAATTGATATGGAATATTATTAGCCTTAGCAGTGTTAATAATGTAGTTGGTTAAACCTGGGTGCGCTATGAATAAGCCACCCCTTCCACCATCCATTATTTTTAATGCTGGACCTGCACCAAGCCTAGACACGTATTCACGTTCTGATACACCTGGCACATCAGCCGCTATGGTTGTGTCCAAGGCTATTGCGAAGTCTGGGTAAACTCTCTCAGCGGCCACCTGCGCACCCTTTAAACCAACTTCCTCCTGTACCGTGGCGACAGTATAAACGGTGACTTCATGACTCTTCAACTGCCTAAGGGCCCACAGCATTACAGCTAACCCAACCCTATCATCAAACGCCTTACCAGTCACAGTATCATTATTAAGGACCTCAAATGACCTATCTAAGACGGCTACTGAACCAATCCTTACTCCAAGCTTTTCAACGTCACTTAAGCTGTATGCTCCAATGTCAATAAATAATTCCTTCATTTCAGGAGCCTCCTTTTCTTTACCTTGCGGAGTTATGTGGGGTGGTCTTGAACCGACAACACCCTTAATCTTATTACCATCCTGCGTCTTAATCACTACTCTTTGGCCAACTAATGTAACCTCATTCCACCCTCCAATCCCCCTAAACCTTAAGAAGCCATTCCTGTCAATACTATCAATCATTAACCCTATCTCATCCATGTGTGCCGCAACCATTACTTTAAGATCCTTCCTACTACCATACTTAACGCCAACAACATTACCCCACTTATCCACCTCCAACTCATCAACATAGGGTTCCATTTCCCTAATAACTAATTCCCTAACCTCATCCTCAAAGCCGGAGGGGCCGAAGGCTTCGGATAGTTCCCTTAGTAGGGTTAAGAAACCCTCATAGTCCATAAGGACTAAGCCTAACTTAGTTTTTAATTGTTAACCTTCAATAACGGTTACTTCATTTTAATAAACTAAGATAAATATTTAAGTTACCTTATTTTAACTAATTTCATTAATTATGATTACCATTAATTATTTATAAACAATTAATTACAATTATATTATTAAAATAATAATATGATTGATTATGAGTGAAAGTGAAATAGTACTTACTACTTAAAATTAATAGTTAATAACACAATTCGCCTTTCTACATAAACTAAATATATATTGGTGAAGTCTAAATAATTATAATTATGGAATACAACTTAGTTTTATTCATTATGTTCACTTCCACTAATTACACCATGCTAAGATAAAAGGGAATAATTCTAAATAACACTTGACCACGCATGATTAACCCCCTAGTACTAGTAGGATTATCAGCCGGCTTAGTAGGGATACTTATCTCCATCTTCATTTACCTATGGATTCAGAGGCAGCCACTTGGCGACGAAAACATGGTTAATGTGTGGAGTGCAATAAGGGAAGGCGCCAATGCGTATATGAAGAGGCAAATAAGGACTATACTACTCTTCTCAGCGGTAATATCAGTTGTAGTAGCCTTGAGTGTTTATGCTGGTTACAGTATTAAGGTTTTACCTGCACACCCTGAACTGAAGAGTGAGGTTACCCTTGAGTCTATATTAATTGGTGTATCCGTTTTACTTGGCAGTGCAGCATCATTAACCGCAGCATTCCTAAGCATGGATGCGTCCACTAAGGCTAACGTGAGAACCACTGAAGCCGCTAAGAAAGGCGTGAAGTATGCCCTAAAGGTTGCTGTACTCGGTGGTAGTGTGCTTGGATTCTCAGTACCCTCAGTGAGCGTTTTCGCCTTGGCTTTACTCTTCATAGTTTACTCAATTATTGTTGGAGGAGCGGCAACGCCATTTAATTTAAGGGTTGTTTTAGATGGCTTAGCAGGTTTCGCATTTGGTGCTAGTTTATCAGCACTATTCGCCCAAATAGGTGGTGGAATATACACTAAGGCTGCAGATGTTGGAGCTGACCTAGTGGGTAAGGTTGAGGTAGGGATCCCTGAGGATGACCCAAGGAATCCAGCTGTAATAGCTGACCAGGTTGGTGATAATGTTGGTGACTGCGCTGGGAGAGGTGCTGATATATTTGAGTCCGTTACTGCAGAGTTGCTTGGAACAATGATAGTTGGTTGGACAGTCTACTTCTTCCTAGTTGAGGCTGGTTACCCAATTACCGAAGCCTTAAGTTTCGTATTCCTACCATTCCTAACAGGAGCAGTAAGAGTTATTGCAACTATTCCAGGGGTTCTGGTATCAGCCTATCAAGGTGACTTTAAGGATCCCATGGAGCCATTAAGGAATGGGGTAGTTGCATCAGCGGTAACTGCAGTAGTGGGATTCTTCCTAGTGTTCTACTTCCTAATGCCGAAGGTATGGGCTTACTTCTTCATGGCGTCATTAGCTGGGATAGTGGCCGCAATAATAATAGTCCTAGTCACTAACTACTATACGGGTAGGGAGGCTAAGCCGGTGGTTGAGATTGCTGAGGCATCTAGGGTAAGTCCAGCATTAACGATACTTCAAGGCTTAACAACAGGCATGAACGCAACCTTCATACCAATCATAGTTATTGCGCTAACCTTACTGGCGTCATTTGCCCTAGGCATGACTGCACCCCTACCGGTAATAATGAGCAATTACACCATAGGTAGTATTCCCATTGCAAGATTCATCTACGGCATATACGGCACTGCAGCAGCAACCCTGGGTATGTTATCCCTGGCTGGAATAATAATGACACTTGATGGGGCAGGCCCAATAACTGATAACGCCAGTGGTATTGCTGAGATGAGTGAATTAAGCCCGGAGGTTAGGGGTAGGCTTGATCCACTGGACTCAATAGGTAATGTGACTAAGGCTCTCACTAAGGGTTACGCCATGGGTTCAGCGGCATTAGCGGCGCTCCTACTATTCCAAGCCTTCATACAGGATTACGTGGCAAGGAACCCAGCTGTAATACAAGTTACAGGCACTGATGCGTCACTTAACCTGGGGAGTTTCATAAGCGTTATGGATTACCTCCTCAACCACTTAATGCTAATGAGGGCTGACATACTGGTAAGCGTCCTAGTAGGTGCAATGCTTCCCTTCCTCTTCAGTTCACTAGCCTTAAGGGCTGTGACCAAGGCTGCTTGGAATATGGTTGAGGAGGTTAGGAGGCAATTCAGGGAGAGACCTGGAATACTGAAGGGTATTGAGAAGCCTGATTACTATAGGGCAGTAGACATAAGTACCCAATTCGCGCTGAGAAACATGGTAACACCAACATTATCCGTAATACTAACACCCCTAATAATAGGGTTATTATTCGGCGGACCAGCAGTAGGTGCCTTAGTCATAGGTGCAACCACAAGTGGTATTGTATTGGCCATAACCATGATGTGGGGTGGTGCAGCCTGGGACAACGCTAAGAAGTACATTGAGGCAGGGCATCTTGGAGGAAAGGGATCAACAGCTCATGCTGCTGCAGTTATAGGTGATACCGTAGGTGATCCATTAAAGGATACTGCAGGCCCATCCCTGCACATAGTGATTAAGCTACTTAACACAATATCCCTAGTTTTCATACCACTTTACATGATATGGCTACTTCAAGGTGTATTCCCATAAAAATACAAACTACATGAAGGAACACATGTTAAAATCCTGCAAAATCCTTGCCCAAGACTTATGTGTTGAAGTAAAACGCAACAACCAAGGATTAACCCCCTGCACGCACCCACACCATTTACTTGCTGGGTTTCCCCAGCTTTCAATGGTATGAACGCGTGTAGGTTTGGGCTCCTTAACCAGCATTACTAAGTTTTACTTTAAATAACTTATTTTTATTTAAAATTAAAATACTAGTGAATTACTCAATAACACTATGCTATTATTCCCTAATAACCTTAAACTTAGTAAAATTAAAAGGGTGGAGACCCCATGGGGTCTCCACCCTGGTGCAGGTGCGTGCAGGGGTCACTACTATTAGCCTTGCTTATTAATTTAAAACTATCAGTTACCAACCTTGCCTTAATGTACTTAAAGTCTTGTCTTTTAAGGCAGGGCACTTGCTTAAAAACAATGAAATAATCAATGAGGCATCGGCTCATCACAATAATCGAGAAGAAACTGAACCCCGCAGTAACCTCCACTATCTTACTAGTCTATGTATTTATAATATTGGCTACATAATACAATGAGTTAGTACTTATTAACCCTTAAGAGCTTCAACTAAATATGGTGCACGTAAGGATAGGTATTAACGCCTGGAGTTATCCTTCAACCATCAATATGCATGATGCCATTAAGCATGCTAAGAGTGCTGGTTTTGAATTATTTGAGCCAGTTATTGATGAATCGGACCTAAATTCTTTCAATTCATCCGACTTCTCTAGAAAGTGGAGTAATGTTAAGGAGATTGCTGAAGGTGTTGGAATAGGTCTATACACGATTGCCACGGGCCTATACTGGAGGTTCAACATGATTCTTGAGGATCAGTTTGAGAAAGTTTCAAGGGTCCTGGAAACTCAGGCTAAGGCGGCAAGCATAATTGGGGCTAAGGTTCTCCTCGTAGTTCCAGGGGTTGCAGTACCTGAATTAAGCTATGAGAAGCATATTGAGAGGGCTAAGGCAACATTATCTAAGTTAGCCAAGATGGCGGAGAATTATGGTGTGGTTATTGGGGTTGAGAATGTTTGGAACAGGATGCTTGCTAGCCCATTGGACATGAGGATGCTGCTTAATGAACTAGACCCGAAGGTTGTTGGGGTATACTTAGATGTTGGCAATACTCTACCCCATAGTTTACCGGAGCATTGGATAATGACGCTTAAGGATAGGATAGTTGCTATGCATGCTAAGGATTTCCTAGCAGAACCCAATAGGTGCACATTTGGTATACCATTAACAGGCAGTGTTAATTGGAGTAATGTTAAGAAGTTGCTTAATGAGTTAGGGTATGGGGGACCCTTAACAGCCGAGATACCACCATACCCTGGTGACCCATTAAAGGCCGCTGAGGATACTGCATCATCCCTTAAGAGAATTTTTGGGTGATTAACTTGGTTAGCATAGGCTTAATAGGAGTTGGTGGAATGGGGAGTACACACTTTAAGATGATTAATGATCTTGGAGTTAAGGTTACCGCCGTCTCCGATATTGATGAAGTAAGATTAACGGAATACTCTAAGCTAGGTATTAGGACCTATAAGGATTACATTAAGATGCTTGATGATGGCGGATTCGACGGGGTTATAATAGCTACCCCACCGAGCCTGCATACTGAGCAGGCTATTTACGCGCTTAGGAAGGGTTACTACGTATTCCTTGAGAAGCCAATGGCTAGTGATCTTGAGGGGGCTAGGCAAATATACAATGAGGCTAAGGGTAAGGGTAGGTTAATGATTGGTTTTACGCTTAGATTCCATAAACTCTACATCATGGTTAAAGGCATGCTTGATTCTAAGTTAGGTAAACCGGTAGCAATGTGGCACATAGCCCTAGGTACAATGCCCACCACTGGCTGGCTTAAGGATAAGAAGGTAAGTGGAGGCATCCTTAATGAACATGGGGTTCATGTCCTCCACCAATACTACTGGTATGCAGGCAAGGTCAAGGAGGTTTACGCTGATGCAGTCACAATAACCAGTGGAATAACTGTTGAGGATAATGTTACCGTATTCATGAAGCATGAGGGTGGGGCTTCCTCAATATTCCACCTAAGCTGGAGTGGAGGACATAGTTGGAGAAAATGGGGATTAACCGCCGAGAAGGGTAGAGTTACGGTTGAGGGCTACGTTACAGGTAACTACGTAGTCTCTGACCTCAATGGTAACATTATTGAAAAAGGCGATTTCGAGGAATCAATAATGCATGCATATATTGATGAGGTTAAACACTTCATAAAATGCATTGAGAATCACGAGAGACCAATAGTTAATGAGGAGGATGGCTACCATATTCAGCAGATTGTTGATGCTGCGTATAAATCAGCATTAACCCATAGTAAAGTAATAATTAGTTAATAAGCACCATAGCGTTCATTAGAACTGAACTCTAGAAATCCTAGACTAAGCTTAAAAACACTTAACCCCGTAACCCCCTAATGCCGGAGAAGGTTAAGTTAAGGGACCTTAAGAACATGAGCAGGGAGGATAGGTTAAGGCTACTTAATGACCTTAGAAGCGAGTTAATTAGGCTAGAGACCCAGAGGGGTAGGGGCGTTGTTGATAATCCTGGGAGAATGAGATATGTTAAGAGACTAATAGCCAGAATACTCACCATTGAACATGAGGCTGAGTTAATGGAACTACGCAATAAGATTAATGAACTTGTTAAAAAGGGATTAACCTTAGATAAAATCTCAATGCAGTTGGGCATTGAGAAGACTATTATAAAGAAGCTTCTTAGAACTGCTAAGACGGCAGCAACACCAGCTAAGTAAATTAAGGTTCCCTGGTAACTCCGGGGTTCCTGATAAGGGTCTGATTAATAATGGTGTGAAGATTTAAATTTAGGAATGTAGGGAAATAATGTGGGAAACAGATGGTTTTTGAATCATGGTTACGTAAGGCTGATGTAGCTAAAGTATCAACTACTGCTTTATACTTCCTCTTCATTATTCACTTAACCTAAAGCTATAGGCGGTTGAATCATAATCCACAAGTACAGGGATTGCACCAATAATCATTCTATTGTTTAATGCCCTCTAGCATATGGCCTATGTTTAGTTAGATGATTAACGATATCTCTCACATACTTTACGGCTTTAGCACCATTGCAAAATAGTGCTTAGATACGATATTATTAAGAAAATTTTCTAAGCCATTCACACCGCTACCATAAATGGTGAATCCTAGCAATAGAGCAATAAATATAAATTATACCACTCTTTATTCTATCAGGTGAACTATATTTCAGGAATCATCGATAAAATATATGAGCTTAGCAAGGAAGCTTTAATACACATAAAGGATGCACAGTCCAGAGGTATGATACATAGGACACCATTGTATAGGTCCGATACATTAAGTTCCTTCACTAACGCTAACGTTTACCTTAAGCTTGAAGCCTTGCAAAAAACCGGGTCTTTTAAGGTTAGGGGAGCATTTAACGCAATAACCCACTATGTGAATAGTGAGAATACTAGGCATGTCATAACAGCATCTGCTGGAAACCATGCACAGGGTGTTGCCTATGTGGCTAAGATCTATGACTTAAAGGCAACAATAGTTATGCCTAAGTATACACCTTGGATTAAAGTAAGTAACACTAAGAAGTATGGCGCAGATGTTATTCTCGAGGGCCAATCGTACTATGAGGCTGAGAAGCATGCCGTGGAGTTGGCTAAGGAACTTAATGCTAAGATGATACATGCGTATAATGATCCATTCGTTATCGCTGGCCAGGGAACCATAGGTTGGGAAATCATTGAGGACCTTAAGGACGTTGATTACGTTATAGTACCAGTGGGTGGTGGAGGGTTAATATCTGGAATCGCCTCAGTAATTAAAGCCATTAAACCAAGTACTAAAATAATTGGTGTACAGACTGAGACAACGCCATCGGCTTACCTGTCTCTTAGGCAGGGTAAGGTTACTACCGTGGATAATACCGACACTATAGCTGATGGTATAGCAGTTAAGAGGATAGGGGACTTAACCTTCGAAATAATGAGGAATACCATTGATGATATAGTGCTTGTTAATGACCAGGAAATAGTTAACGCTATATTAATGCTGGCTGAGTCAGCTAAAGTAATAGCGGAAGGGGCAGGTGCAGTGGCTGCAGCGGCTTTGCTAAGTGGTAAAATTAACGTGAAAGGTAACGTGGCGGTGATTATTAGTGGAGGCAATATTGATGTTACTATGCTTGCTAAAGTCCTCTACAAGGGTCTTGTTCAAACAGGTAGATTAATAATGCTTAAGGGACTCATACCTGATAGGCCTGGTATGCTTGCCCAAGTCACTGGTGTTTTAGGTAAACTTGGGGTTAACATAGTTGAGATTAGGCATGAAAGGTATAATCCATTAATAAAACCCAGCTATACTGAAGTCAACATAGTGGTGGAAATGCCTCCTGAAGAGGGAGCTGTAGATAAGGTATTGAACGAGTTAAGTAAACTAGGCTTTAACTTCAAGGTTGAGGTACCTTAGCATTAACCTAAGGGGAGGAATCATCGCCTTCTTATGATCTGGATATTGTTTTAAACTCCTGGAATTATCTTGTGTACATTAATATATTAATCTATATGTTATATTAATGTTATATTATAGCTTTAACCCCATAGGGTAAGAAGCTTAACAAAACAAGAGAACCTAAGCTAACGCTTAATCTCTCGGCTCTTAAATCATAAGTGAAGTAACGCTGGTAGCACAAATATAGCTAACATTAGGTTAATGAACACTACTACTGTTATCACTACGTAAAGCCAATCCTTCTCCATGGCAAAGGACGCTATGCCTAAGGCAACCCTAAGCACCGGGGTGGCTATTAATACCATCAAACCAAGTACAATGAATGATAAGCCATCAGCCTGCGTTAATCCACTTAATGCGGTTAATGGCGGTATTACCGTTGTGTTAACATAAGATCTAACACTCATTATCTGAACATCATAGAAGCCTAATCCCTTACCTTCTATCACTAACAGTACTACACCAATAAGTATCAATATGACGCTTATTACTACTCCGATCCTTAACGTTAACCCTATTACGTAATCCATATCCCACTTAACCACGTACCTCACCTCTGCGTGCATTTACCTTGCTACTTAGTCCATATTTATAAAACAGCGTGACCATAACTATTGCAGTAAAGATTAGACTTAGAGTATACTGTAACGCTATTGGTACCACCAGCAGATGATTTAAGTATAATCCCCTAAGGAGCATTTCCATGCCTAGGAAGGCTAATATTGCTAAGAAAACCCACCTAACTTGCTTATTAGTTATTTTAACCAATATCTTTGTACCAGCCATGGCACCTAATAACACGCCAACAGCCGTTGCAGCAGCTATGAAGGGTTGTATATAGCCTAGGTACCAGTATATGCTGCTTCCTGTGGCTGCTGTTACTCCTATCATGAAGTTGCTTGTTGTTGTGCTTACCTTCATTGGTAGGTTCATTGCCCAATCCATGCCAAGAACCTTCAAAGCACCACTACCAATACCAAGCAAACCACTAATAAAACCAGCAAAAAACATAATCAACTCACCCAACCACCAACGAACACCCCAATACTTAACTTCTGTTTTTAAGGCATCATCATAATAACTACCATGCAATTTAAACACTTTAGTTGTCCAATCAGGTGGTTTAGGGTCAGGAATCTCATACTTACCTCTCTGCGCAGTTGGTATTATTGACATTAGTATAACGACGCCGAATACAACGTACACTATCCATTCTAGGTTATGAGAGTAAATGTAGGCGACAGTTAATGACCCAACTATTGAACCAGTGGTTGTGGCTATTTCAAGACCCATGCCAATCCTAATGTTAGTTATCTTATCCTTTATGTATGCACTAGCCGCACCACTGGATGTTGATATTGTTGAAATTAAGGCTGCACCAGCCGCGTAGGCTATTGGTATGCCTAGGAAGAGCGTGAGTACAGGAACCAGAACCGTACCACCCCCTAGTCCTGTTAATGATCCTAACAAACCAGCGAATATGCTTGCTATAAGTATTTCCATGAACGTCAATAGCCTTGCAGCTATACTTAACATATGAAGTAAACTGACTATCTACGGTTTAAAAATCAAACCTTATTATGCCTATTATTATAAGGTATGATATGCATTACACGTAATGCAATGGATTATTTCTTATTATCGCAAGTGCTATTTATACTATATTTCACAATTAACTTACTTGTAGTTCAAAAAATTAATCATGTAGCATTGATCATAAGCTCTATTGCTAATGATTATTCAATAATTTATCATTTAAAGTAGTACAAATGAGAATCTTAATTAACTTAGGTTAATATTAATGATGCCTAAGGCCGATATTAATAGTATAGCTACTAACGCTAATGAGATTATGGCATATATCGTATCCTTCCTTAACATTAATACTATGGTTGTTAATAACAACCCTATTATAACTGTTGAACCAAAGATAGTCATACCTATGTTCTCAAGTTCATTAAGCCCTGCCATAATTACACCCGTATAACATGATTTCAATTCATTAGGAGGATCACCACTAAGTAATCCACCTATTGTGCAGAAAGTGGCATTACTATGCCTTAACATAACTGTTACACAACCTATTATGAGCAATAATATGCTCACCAAGACGAGCACGTAAACTACATCACCATATATTCTTGATCCAGACTCCTCCCTAATGGCAGACTTCTCGATACTCACGGCAACCACCCCACCAATAATGGTAACGATTGCTGTATTAGCCTTAAACCAGCAATAATCATAACTATTATTACCAATATTCTTATCCAACTAACCTTCACCTTAGGCATTATTCTTGATCCAAGGCGAGCACCAATTATAATACCTAGTAGGCATGGTATTGCAAAGAGCGGAATGAATGCTCCACTGTTAATGTAGACCCACATTGCTGCAGTGTCACCAATACCTATTAGTACTATGCTTGATGCGCTGGCTACCTTTAAAGGAAGGTACATTAGCATGTTGTAGACGGGAACAATGGCCCAACCAGCCCCTAGCCCGAACATACCTGATACTAATCCAACACCCATTAGGCTCAATAAACCCCACTGAAGATTAACTACCCTATATTCAATAAGCATGTTAAGCGATCCCTCCCTATACGCTGAGTTAAGCCTAAGTGACTCAGCCAACTTATCCCTATTTCTGGGAGGTTTCGGTATATCAGTCTTATTACCCCTTACCATGAATAATGCAGCTATGGCTAAAACAAGTATACCAAGACTTAGCCTTATGATCGACTTACCCACTGAACCAAAGACGCTGGTTATGTGAAGCCCTATTATTGATCCAATTATTGCGAAGAGTGTATATGGAACTGACGACACTAGTACTAACCTGAAGTTAGCTAAGTTACCGTGTAAATATGGTCTTGCACTTACCAGGGAACTCATGGTAGCTATGGCTAATCCTGTGCTTCTAACAACATCAGGATTAATGGATGTGAACGCCATCATTATTGGTGTAAATAAGACACCACCACCTACGCCAGCCAATGATGCAATAAAACCTATGACAATACATAGGCACATTAATGATGTGAAGAAGAGCCATGGGTTAGCTAAGAGTGCTGTTGTTACCATCGTTGCATACATTAGTAGAGTTATTATTGTCATATTGTTTATACTCTTTTCAACATGACTTAGTAAATGTTACTTTTATTAAATTAACCATAAACTCTTTCATGCATGCCCCTTATAAATTCACGGTCATTTCAAGTGAATATTTCACATTTTATATAATGCTAAAACACATGAGAATGAAATTGAATAACTATGAAATAAATAACGGTAATACGAATACTGCAAGCGATAAGTTAATAATAACTACTATAGTGAACGCTAAATAGAGCATATCATGCTCAAGCATGAACCTAACCATATTAAGAACCACCATTAGTATTGGTATGGCTATTAATGCAAGCAATCCAGTTAACATTACACATAATCCATCAAGCTTGATTAAGCCGCCTATTATAGTGAAGACTCCTATCAATGACGTATTCAATTGACTCGATGGGTCAGTAATCATACTTATTGAGTAGTGGAGCCCACTTCCAGTTACCACCATTATTAATAAGCCTATCCCCATTAATGACACGCTTACTAGTACACCATATTTAAGTAGACTACTGGTTATGTTTATGAACCTCTCCTCCACTGGATTAGTACCATTGGGTTGCGTACGGTACATTATAACCGTCTCATCAGCCTCGCTACTATACCTATGTGTAATGATTAAGTATAGCGTGCTGATTACTATGATTGAGAAGACTATTGCAATAACGTTACGTTCAGGGGAGGTTAATGGTAATAAATGCTCCCTATTTAAGCCTCTAAGTACCATTCTTAATCCAAAGTAAGCCAATATGGTTACGAACACCCACCTTATTTGCCTGTTAGTGATATGTATTAGTAATCTTGTACCCATTGATGAACCTGCTAGCACTCCCACTGCTGCGGCTACGGCTACGAATGGTTGAATATAACCAAAGTGCCAGTATAATGAGCTACTTGTGGCTGCTGTTACTCCTATCATGAAGTTGCTTGTTGTTGTGCTTACCTTCATTGGTAGGTTCATTGCCCAATCCATGCCAAGAACCTTCAAAGCACCACTACCAATACCAAGCAAACCACTAATAAAACCAGCAAAAAACATAATCAACTCACCCAACCACCAACGAACACCCCAATACTTATACCAAATCTTAAGGGCTGGATCATAACAGACACCATATAGCCTAAGTAGTCTAGTGGACTTATCAGGGTTACGTAATGGTGGTAATTCACACGTGCTCCTCTGTATTGTTGGTATTATTGAAAACAGTAGTATTACCCCAAATATTGTGTATATTATCCATGTTAATCCATGTTGATACACATAATTAGCAGTTAATGAACCAACTATTGCTCCCCCAGTGGTTGCTGTAACTAGGCTTATTCCGATTCTATCGTTAGCCAACTTCCTCTTAATATAGACGCTGGCTGAGCCAGCTGATGTGGCTATTGTTGATATAAGCGCTGAACCTGATGCATACATCATCGGTATACCTATGAATAAGGTGAGGACTGGTGTGAGCACTACCCCACCACCTAAGCCGGCTAGTGAGCCAAGAATACCTGCGCATAAGCCTGCCAATAGTATCTCCATGAATTTAATCAATACTAATAGTCCCTCAATCATCCTTAACTTGCGATTTCACTAGCTTTAAAAGATATATTTCACAATATAAGATGAATATACTGAAATCAATATTAACATAAGTCTAAGATAAACTATTTCACATACTAACTAATAAGTTACCTCTCATACTCTATAAATAGGTATGTTGACTCTCTGCCGAAGTTCAATAGTTTACCACCTAATAATGGCACAGCTCTCTTAACCATGATAAAGCAAGTGTAGTCGTCTAGTAACACTCTATATCTCTTATTGGATTTACTCAACTGGTAATTAATTATGAATTTCTTAAGCGCATCACACCCAAGGCCCCTTAGATCAATAACCTCAGTTTGCTCATTCTGTTTGCTCCCTGAGGCTAATATTTCTCTAATCAACCTCTTTTTTAATTGATCTAACTCATCATTCTCATTTCTCATAACTAATTAATTTAAGTTAAGGAATATTTTAGTCATGTGGTTAATGCATTATATGCATTTTAGGCAAATGTTGAAATGTAATCCTCAATCTTAGGTAGCTCCTTAGGCAATCCCTTCTTCTCCCTTATAGACAGTATTAGGCTTTCACGGAGGCTTTCAGGCACTGGTGCCCAACGTGAGAACTGCAGACTCCAGAAAACTCTACCTGTCGTTGCGCTTCTAAGCTCATCACTTATGTTAAATGACTCTATTACAGGTATCTCACCCTTAATGACCACCTCCATGGTCTCAGTCTGAGTAACGTCAATAACCCTACCCCTATGCCTAGTTATCACGCTGGTTACAGGGCCCATGTTATCAACAGTGGTCTTAGCATCAATTAACAGGAGGGGCTCAAGTAGAGTTGGGTCGGCTGAAAGTAGGCTGGCGAATATTGCGTTCTTGGTTGCTGGCATTATTTGAGCTGGACCCCTATGGGCTGGATCCTCGTGAACAACCGCATCATGTAGTATTACCTTAACACCCCTTATTGGCTCCTGGGCTAATGGCCCGGCTGACATTGACCATCTGAAGCCTTGAACTATGTAATCCCTAATCTCCCTAAGGTGCTGAATACCGCTGGTCTTATCAATGAGTACATTAATGTATTGGTTATCTATTGCCCAAATTCCCCTAGCCTCATCAGTATCCCAGTTAGCCTTTTCCCTAAGTATCCTAGCCCTCTCCCTTGGATCCATATCCTCCGTTATTTCACTGTACTGTATTAGGCTAATGGACTCCTCATCAAGTGGCTCAACACTTATGTACAGCCTATTATGCTTATTAGGTGACTTACCCTCAAAGACCTGGGACTTAGCTCTAACGGTCTCCCTGAACCTAACTAATGGTTGTGAAACTACAAAGTCTAAGCCAGTCCTATCCTTTAATAGCCATGTGGCTATCTCAAGGTGCAATGTACCTACACCGCTTAGCAGTATTTGCCCAGTCTCCTCATCGATCTTCAGGCTTAACGTTGGATCCTCAATCACTAAGTCCCTAAGACCCTCAACGAGTTTAGCTAAGTCATTGGGATTCTTAGGCTCTATGGCTACCGTAACAACAGGCTCTGATACATACCTCATCTTCTCGAATGGTGGAATATCCTTAAGTGATGTTGCCACAAGCGTATCACCGGCTCTAGCCTCATCAACACCCATTAGTGCAACTATGTTACCAGCCATAACCTCAGGCACTATTATCCTATTTGGACCCATGTACAGGTAGGTTTGAAGAACTCTCTTAGTAATCTTCTGCCCAATTATGTAAACCTCATCACCCTCCCTAATTGTTCCACTGAAGACCCTACCGGTGGCTATTAGGCCGGCGTGGGGATCCTTATTTATCTTGCTTATAGCTATGACTAATGGACCATTTGGGTCAGCGTCAAGTAACGCCTTACCCACTGGACTATTCAAGTCACCCTTCCAGAGCTTAGGTACTCTGTACTTCTGGGCAACATCAGGTGGTGGAATGTGCTCTATAATCATGGTTAGCAACGTCTTGTAAAGCGGGAACTCTTGGGCAAGCTCATCAACCGCATTCCTCTCGTAGGCATCCATTATGTAACTGAACTTAATGCCCTTCTCCTGCATCATTGGAATTGTTAAACCCCATTTGCTTAAGGCAGAACCAAAGGCAACCTGCCCCTTATTAACACTAACTTTCCACTTCTCCTTGAACTCAGGTGGTGCGTAGGAATCGATGAGTGAGTTGAACTCCTTAGTAATGTAAATTATCCTATTACCAATATCCTGCGGAGATAGCCTAAGCTCCTTGATTAACCTATCTATTTTATTAATGAATAATACTGGTCTAACCATCTCCTCCATTGCCTGCTTAACCACGGTCTCTGTTTGGGTCATTACACCCTCAACTGCATCAACAACAACAAGGGCACCATCCATTACCCTAAGTGACCTAGTCACATGCCCAGTGAAGTCAACGTGCCCTGGCGTATCAACGAAGTTTATTAAGTAAGGCTTACCACCATACTCGAAGTATAGGCTTATGTTAGCTGCCTTAACCGTCATTTGCCTTATTTGCTCAATTTCAACATAATCCAACGCAAGCGCCTTACCGGCAACCTTAGGGCTAAGTAAACCAGCACCCATGAGTAGTGAGTCTGTTGTAGTCGTTTTCCCATGGTCAACGTGAGCCAGTGTACCAACATTCCTAATTTGCGATGGATTCCTCATTATCTCTAGAATATCCTCTATCCTCTTCTCAACAACTCTAACTGACATTTATGATCACGCGGACTTTCCTATAAGCTTATATAAAGTTTTCTCAGGCAAGACCAGGTTACATTAAGATCATGATTAGAAGTACCTATACCTAAGCCTAGTGCCATACCTAATCATCCTCCTGTACCAAATGTAGCCGTAAATTATCCCAACTATGAAACCTAGTAAATGACCTAAGTAAGCTATACCGAAGCTCGCCGCGAAGGGCGTTAGGAGGAATATTATTGCTATTATGTTCCATGGATTAGATAATATTACCCACCTATCCGGTAAGGCAAGTATGAAGCCTATCATGCCGAATAAGGCCCCTGAGGCACCTGCAATGAAAGTATTAGGCCCATATATGAAAACTGATAACGCAGAGAAGAACCCTGAAATTAAGTAAACCTTCCACATCATGCCTCTTCCATATCTGCGTTCGAAGAATGGACCAATGAAGAATAAGGTAAGCATATTAAACACGTAGTCAAGTATGGTTGGGTCAAAGAACATTGACGTAACTAATCCAAGAGGCCAAGGTAAATATGGTGCTATTAAGTAGTCTGATAGAAGAACACCCATTAACGCCGCAGCCCTCCCTAAGCCTAGGTAACTGAACACTAGGTATGGTATTGATAGGGCACTGTTTATTATTATTATCAGTGCCGTTGTCCTGGCATTAACGTGAAGTGGTTGACCAGCCATTAATACTCAATGAGCCTAATGAGGCATTACTTTAAAACTTTATTCCTAGAGAAGCAACTTAATGTTCCTAATAGGCTTAAACTACTGGAGTAAGAACGGTGGACCATTAATGTGGAGGTTCTTCAATGAGGAGATTGTTGATAAGGAATTAGCCCAGATCAGGGAGCTAGGTGTCGATGTGATTAGGGCCTTCGTCTATTGGCCTGACTTCCAGAGGGAGCCTGGGAAGGTTGATGAGGAGATGCTTAGGAGACTGGGGAGATTCCTTGACCTTGCCCATAAGCACGATGTTGGGGTTTACTTAACATTCATCGTCGGCCACATGTCAGGTGAGAACTGGGATCCTCAATGGAGGGGTAGTAGGGACTTCTTTGAGCTTAAAAGTGAGGTTAAGGTTCTTATTGATACTATAGTGTCAAGGTTCAGGGGTCACCCAGCCATTAGAGGCTGGATACTTAGCAATGAGTTACCGATATATGCAACATCAAGTGAAGATAAGGTTACCGATTGGATTAAGGAAATGTCAAGCCTAGTTAAGTCACTTGACGGTGGACATTGGGTTAGTACAGGGGATGGATGCTGGGGTATTATGGGTGCGTTCAATGGCTTTAACCCATATAGGTATAAGGATTACGTCGACTACATGGGGCCTCACTTCTACACGCCTGACACTGATGCAATTAGGCATACAATAATGCCTCAATTAATAATTAAGGCCTGCAGGGGATTAGGGAAGCCAACTATACTTGAGGAGTTTGGGGCATCATCAACGCTTAGTTCTGATGAACACATAGCAGGCTACTATAGGACTGTGTTAATGGGGTCATTAATCAGTGGAGCTGTGGGGGCATGGGGCTGGTGTTACAGTGACTTCCCATTAATTAACCAGAGGCCGTATTCCCATCATCCTCATGAGCTCAGGTATGGTGTAACTACAATTGATTGGGGAGTTAAGCCGCAGGGTGATGAATTAACCAGGTTCTCTAGGTTAATTTCAACGCTTGGTGACGTGGAGCCAGTGGAGGATCCCGTTGCCTTACTCATCCCATCATACGTCTACTGGAGTTACCCATTCACCTCAAGGGAGGAATCCCGTAAAATATCCACTGCGCTCCTCTCCTCATACGTTATGCTTATTCAAAACGGCTTAAACCCAAGGGTCATTATTGAGGAGCCTTTAACAGATGGAGTAATAATAGAGGAAGGTAAGACTAAGATTAGCAGTGACATTAAGGTACTCTTCCTACCATGTGCATTAAGGTATCTTGCCCAAACACAGGAGGAGGTTAGGAAATTTGTTGAAAGAGGTGGGGTTGCGGTGATTTCATACTGCTACGGCTTCTGGATGAACATTGATTGGGCCATTAAGCTAGACCTCTACTACAATTATCCTGTACTTTCTGATGGTTTAAGCACAACTATTGATAACGTTAATATCAATGTACCGGCAATGGGTTACACGTACGATAGGGCTATAGCTAAGGTAAGTGGAGGGGACGTATTGCTTAAGGATTCGGCAGGTAATCCAGTAATAGTCTACTCTAACGTTGGCTCAGGCAGGGTATACTTCATAACTTACCCATTGGAGTACTGGTTAGGCCTAAGTCCAAAACCCTTTGAGAATTATGATGCGCACCTGCTCTATAACATGATATTGAGAAGGGAGGGGGTTGGGGCATCAACACCTAATAAGTGGGTTCAAGTGGCTAGGCTTAAGTCAAGTAGGTACAACTACACAGCTTACATTAACCATGGGTGGAGTGATGCTAGGATAAATGTAAGTGGTGTTAATATTGAAACAGGTGAGAAAATAAGCGGTGAGTATGTTCTTAGAGGTAAAGACTACCTCATTGTAAGGGAGTAGTATTATTAATAATTCTCTACGGTATTTAAATTACTTATTTTTCCTAGATAACAAGCATTCATGTAGATTGGAACATGGCTGAGTTCGACTAGTGAAGCATGTTGAGAATACCGCCTCATTCCGGAAGTATTTTTAAGCAAACGAACTAGTAGGTTACTATGGAGGGCGTATTGGTTGCTTTAGCAATACCTTTTAAGAATGGGAAAGTTGATGCCAATGGCTTGATTACTCACGTCTCATCCCTTGTTAAAGATGGGGTTGATGGATTCTTCCCCCTTGGCACCACTGGTATAGGTGTTTTGCTTAATCTTGAGGAGAGGGAGACTGTTGTTAAGGCTGTAGCTGAGGCTTCAGGTGGTAAACCTATTGTTGTTCAGGTTGGTTCACTGGATTGGGATACCGTCTCCGGTACTGTCAAGCTTGCTGAGAGGTATGGTGCATCAGCTATTGCTTCAATAGTGCCAATTTACTATAGGCCGGATTACGAAACCATAAGAAGGTACTTCATGAAGCTGAACCAGTTGACTGAACTCCCAACCTTCATATATAATATTCCAGGCAACACTGGGTTTAACGTAACTCCAGATATTGTCGCCAGGTTGATTAAGGATGGCGTTAGGATTACGGGAGTAAAGGATAGTAGTGGTGACTTAGGTCAAGTGATGCAGTTCATTGAGATGGGCCTAGAGGTGTTTAATGGTTCAGACCACATGATAGCGCCATCAATAATAGTGGGGGCTAAGGGATGCATTTCAGCGTTATCTAACTCAATAACCAATTTAATCATTGATACTTATAGGAAGGCAAGGAATGGCAATGTTAATGATGCATTGAAGACGCAGGCCTTAGTCACTAAGGTAAGGGATACTGCCAACAAGTACCCAAGACCAGCGGTGCATTATAGTTTAGTGAAACTACTTAAGTATGACTTTGGAAGTGTTAAGGAGCCATTAGTGAGGGGGTTAACGAGTGAAGAAGAGGAGTCCCTTGCTTCAGAGTTAAGTAAGCTGGGCTTAAGGGTAAGGTATTCGAGGTCTTGATACTAAACGTAGACATTATACTTAACAATAGCCATTGGTTCAATGCTCCTCATTATGTAAACCTCCTTATAGAAGCCCTTGTTTAAAACCCCCATGAATAGGAAATCCTTAATATCATTTATTCTTATTGAGTAGGAGAACATGAATCTATTAAGCCCGTAGGCTGATGAAACCAGTTCATTAAGTCCCTCATCAGGCTTCACCTCGTATACTGGATTGGGTTCAGCATTGTTTTGTATTAAACTTGGCAATAAGGCTGGCTCCACAGGCCAGGGTTCAGGACCAGCATTACCCTGCTTAAGCCTGTATGCAAACACCTTCTCTATCGTCTTCCTACCGAGCTTGCTCTCGTCAATCCTCTTAATTAACTCATCAGTATTTTTGAAATCCAATACAGCCTCAAGGTAAACTAACTCATCCTCAGCGAAGTACCTTATGTAAGGTACCTCAAAGCTCGTGACTTCAACACCATTAATGTTCTCAACATGGTACTTAGTCCTCCTCACATACTCCAATTCACCAGCCTTTCTCTCACCCTCACTCAACATGAATCACCCATTGCGCCAGTAACACGTTTGTGAGCTTTAAACTATACGTTACTCTTTAAAAACTTAGCCCCCTGATGGGATAAGGTACGTGTACACTGAACCATTACCCTTCTTTAATTCGCTCAACTGCGCAAGTACACGATCCCTGACGTCACTTGGCTTAGTGTTAACTAATACACCCTCTGACTCATCATAAACCTTCCTAATTAATGCCTCAGGCTCTGAACCATCAGGGCATTTAACTGTAGAGTAGAATGGGGTAACGTAGTCCTTGAAGCCACTGCACCTGTAGACCTGCTTAAAACCAGGTATCTTACCCCTCTTAGTGAGTGGTACCCATTTACCTGACTCCTCATCATAGTACTCCACAATGTCCATACTTATGTCGACACTGGGTGGAAACGCTATTGATGTTCCAACCCCGAAGGAATCCACTAAATCACTTAACTCACCTATAGTCTCCTCATCAAGTCCACCGCTCACTATTATTTTGACATTCCTATACCCAGCTAGTTCAAGGGTCCACTTAACCTCCTCAACTATGGCTCTCATGTTCCCCCTCCTACTGCTTGGTGTATCTAACCTTACGCCACTTAACCTATCACCCAGTAGCTTAGCGGCCATTAAGGCCTCTTCCCTCTCATCAAGGAAAGTATCGACCAACACTATTCTAGGTATATTCCCTGAAACCACCTTATCAAACCAAACCCACGCTAAAGTGTGGTCCTTCTTAATAGCCTTGAAGACTATCATTAATGCATGCGGCATAGTGCCTGACGCCGGTATACCAAGGAACCTTGCTCCAACGACATTAGCGACGCCATCGCATCCACCCATGTAAGCCGCCTTATCAGCCATCGGCTGTATTACTGGGTGAAGCGCCCTTGCCCCAAAGAATAGGCACTGCTTGTTCATCGCCCTATACTTTACTCTAGCTGCCTTTGAAGATATTGAGGAGTAATGCCTAAGTATACCTAATATTGGTGTTTCATAGACTGCGAAGTCAATGTAGTTACCCTCAATAACCATTAGTGGTTCCTTAGCCTGAAACACCGTCCCCTCCGGCATTGAGTATACGTTCACCTTAAGTCCAGCCCTCTTCACTAACTCAAGAACCTCACTTAACCCGGTGTAGACTGCCCACTCATAATCCTTCGGTAGATTCATTACGTGGAACTCAGCCCTAACCTTAACTTTATCTAATCCAGCTGCCTTAAGTACATCAACAGTCCTAACGAAGTAAACGTCAGTTACCTCACCTCTAATTACCTCATCCTCATTAGCGACGGCGAAGGCCCTCTCCATAAGTAAGGGTACTTAATCAGAGCAGTTATAAGTAGTAATGTGCAATTTTAGATTATTAACACTAGGCCCGTTAAGTAGACCTGATTCTGAAATCCTCTGATTCAAGCAAGTTAGGTTACTAAAGGGTTAAATAGTGAGGATTCCACATTAACCAACAATATCCTTTACTTGTTCTAGAACAGCAATAATCTGCAGTATTAGAACCCTACTGTAGGTAGGCATATTTGGGTCGGATAATGCATCATCAAGCAGGCTAACGACTGTTGATGCCCTTAAACCTGGGCTCATTTGATTATTCCTAAGAATCCTAGCAGCCTCACTGGCAGCCCTCCTTATGTTCCTCGGTATACCCATATCGTGAATTATCCTCTCCAGGTAGTAGAGCGCTTGGGCTATCTTCTCATTAGCCTCATCACTAGCCAGTGATGACATAACCTATAGGGTACTCCTATAGCTTAATAAGCTTTTTACCTCATGCATTAATCCTTCAACATCAACCATTACATATAACCCAACTACCAACACCAGTAAGGCTAAGATCCATAGCCTACTGAAAAAGTAGATTCAAGAAAACTTACCTTACTCATAAAGAATAGGGGACTCCTCTTTAAAGTGATGGCGATCCACATGTTTAAGACTATTTATTACTTAAATACACTAACTCAGGGGTTTTAGTGATGTTCGTTAATGGGAAGTACCTTATTGGCAGGGACTTCGCATTCCCAGACTATAAACCAAGGTTCCCTGAATCATACCCATACACGATTAGGCGTTTAATAGCCCAGTTAGAGGTCTTCATTAGTGAAGGTAAGCTTAGGGGTAGGGTTATTTACGAGATTATACCAAGGAGACGACTCAGCTACATTGAGTTAAACGCAGAGGAAATGAATATACTATCCACAAGCCACCAGAGGGATTACGACGGCTCCATATTAAGGCTATACTTCAACCCACCCCTGGAGGCTTCCCAAAACACAATTATTGAGGTTTCTTACGAAACTAAGCCTAGGAAGGGCGCCTACTTCATAAGGCCTGATAAGGAAAAAGGAAACACTGCGCTCATGGTTTGGACTCAGGGTGAAAGTGAAGATAATAGGTATTGGTTACCGCTACCAGATAATCCTAACATAAAATTCCCAACTGAACTAGAGATAACGGTTCCAAGGGGCATGATCGCCATCTCCAATGGTGTGTTAATGGATGTTAGGGATCTCAACGATAAATCTACGTGGCGTTGGGTCTTTGATTACCCGCATTCCCCATACTTAATAGCCTTCGCTGCCGGTGAATTTGAGAAGCTTGAATCAGACTGCAATGGGGTTAAGCTAGAGTATTATTGGCCCAAGGGTAGGTACGGGGACCCACAGGTAACCTTTGCCGCTACCTGTGATGCCGTGAAATTCTTCAGTGAGTACACTGGGGTTAAGTACCCGTATCCTGTTTATAAACAGGTAGCTGTTCATGAATTCATTTACGGTGGTATGGAGAACACTACTGTGACAATACTAACTGATACGACTCTACATACGAGGAGGGAGGAGTGCCCCTATGATGAGTGGCCGTGTAGGGGTAGGGAGGATTTTTCTTCTGATGGTTTGGTTGCTCATGAGTTGGCTCATCAGTGGTTTGGGGATTTGGTTACTACTAGGGATTGGGGTAATATTTGGCTTAATGAGGCTTTCGCAACCTACTTTGATGCATTATACACGCTTCACAGTAGGGGTTTCGATGAATTTGTGTATAGGCTTTACGGTAACCTTAAGTCCTACCTAGATGAGTATAGGCGATACTCAAGGCCAATAGTCACTAACCTATACTCAATACCTGAGGAGATGTTTGATAGGCACACCTACGAGAAGGGATCACTAGTACTACACACGTTAAAGAACATAATAGGAGAAGAAAACTTCAGGAAGGGTATTGAGGATTACTTGAATAAGCATAGGTTCAGTAATGCTGATACTGAGGATTTAAGGAAGGCCATGGAGGAGGCTTACGGTGAAGACTTAACCTGGTTCTTTAAACAATTCGTCTACTCAGCTGGTCATCCAGTTCTTAAGGTTTCCTGGAGTTGGCTCCCTGATGAATCTGCAATTAGGTTAAGTATAAGTCAGGCTCAGGGTGATGACTCATACCCTATCTATAAAATACCACTGGAGGTTAAGATAGTTTACGAGGGTAATAGTGAAGTTAGGTTACTAAACATTGAGGAGAAGGAGCATGTGCTTCACTTGAATGCGCCCAGTAAGCCAAAGTACATTTGCATCGACCCCAAGTTCAAGGTGCTTAAAGTAACACAGTTCGATAAACCACTTGAGGAGGCAATAGGGGAATTAAATGATGAGGACGTAATGTGTAGGATTGAGGCCATTAATGCACTAGCCAAGAACGCAAGCCCAAGGGCTGTTGAAGCCTTGGCTTTAACAGTAGAGAGGGATCCATTCTGGGGTGTTGCAGTTGAGGCTGCTAATGCATTAGGTAGAATAGGTGGTGAATCAGCTAAAGTGGAACTACTTAGGTTACTTAAAAGGGTCACGCATCCGAGGGTTAGGAGAAGCATAATTGATGCCTTAGGTAACTTCAGGGGTGATGCGGAAGTGGCTAAGGTTCTCCTCAACATTGCTAACGATGGTAAGGAATCAGACTACGTTAGGTACGCTGCCCTAGTGAGCCTAGGTAAACTGAGGATTAGGGATTTTGAAAATGAGTTAATTAAAGCCCTTAACTATGGGGGCTTTAACTACGTTATAACGCAGGGTGCATTAAGGGGATTGAGCGAACTAGGTACTGATAATGCATTCAAGGTAGTACTCAGCCACACTGAGCCTAATAAACCAACACTAGTTAGGGCTACTGCGGTAATGGCCCTCGGTAAGTTTATTGATAGAAGGGAGGCAATCGACAGGTTAATTGAACTGGCCAAGGATGAGCAATTCAGGGTTAGGTTCGCTGTTGTTGCGACAGCCGATGAGGTTAAGCACCCGGCATTATTACCTACACTTGATGAATTAGCATCAAGGGATCCTGATGGGAGGATTAGGAGACTTGCTAGGGAAACAGCAAAGAGGATTAGGGACCAACTTGAGAAGGGTGTTGAGTATCAGAGACTTAGGGAGGAGATTGAGCAGATTAGGGAGGAGCATAGGCGCATCATGGAGGAGATTGGTAAATTGGAGAGGAGGTAAGCTACTAAGCCTTAACACGGTTCCTTTTTAAACGATTAATTACCGGCAGTGGATAATTACGGCTGAAGGCCTCGTTCTTTAGGGTAAGGAGCCGGATCGAATTACTTGAGGGAAAGTATTTTAAACTGCTTTATGCTCTTTGAATCATGGGTAAGAGGAGGAAGACCCGTAAATTGCTAGTAAGGCCTAAGAAGAGGCTACCGACCGTGTTTCAATGCCCCTACTGTGGGTCAGTTGCAGTTAACGTTTCCGTGATTAAGAAGGAGAATAAGGTTAAGGTTACATGTGGCGTATGTGGGCTTGAGGCAATATTCGACAGAGTTAATGGCTTATTACCCGTGGATTACTATAATAAGTTCGTTGATAAGTACTTTGCGGGTGAATTAAAGCCTGCTAGGCAGGTGGAGGTTAAAGTTAACACCACTAACACTAACCAACAGAATCAGGGCATAATAGATAGTGATGAAGGCATAGAATACTTAGATGCCCCTGAACCCGACGCAGACATTGAGGAGTAATAACTTAAAACTCCACTGGCTGAAAAATGATTAATGACAGTGTTTGAATCCTTAATGGACAAACTTGCAGAGAAAGGCACCTTACACTTCTCATTACTGGATCCTGATAAAGTAACGGTGGATAAATTCATTGAACTCGCTAAGGGTGCTGAGAAGGCTGGATCCGATGCATTAATGATTGGTGGTAGTTACGGTGTTAATGAGAGTACGCTGGATAATTATATTGACGCCGTTAAGCAGGAGGTTAAATTACCTGTAATACTGTTTCCAGGTAGTGTAGCTGGGTTAAGTAAAAGGGCAGATGCGGTTCTCTTCCTATCAGTATTAAACTCAACCGACCCATACTATATTATTGGGGCCCAAGTACAGGCAGCGGTACTTATGGCTAAACGCTTCAGTAACCTTGAATCAATACCAATGGCATACATAATAGTTGGGGAAGGGGGAGCTGTGGGTTTCGCTAGTTACGCTAAGCCGATACCATTCCACATGGAGGATGTTATAGTGGCATACGCGCTAGCCGCATACTACATGGGCTTCTCAATAGTTTACCTTGAGGCTGGGTCAGGGGCTAGGGAACCGGTGCCATCTAGCGTGGTGGCTAAGGTCAAGAGAGCTGTGAGGAATAAGGTACTTATGGTTGGGGGAGGTATAAGGAGCCCTGAGGCGGCTTACTCAATAGCCTTAGCGGGGGCTGACGTGGTAATAACTGGGACTGTTATTGAGGAATCACCAGCCATAGTGCTCAAGGACATTGTTGATGCTGTCCATAGGGGTGGTCAAAGGAAACTAAACAATAGTGGTGAAAACACTAATAGGCAAGTCAACGTTAAGAGGAATAACTAGTACAACTGTTTAAGCGTAAACGTGTGTTAGGGCTTCTTGGCAACTATTATGAAGCCTGTGTGCGATAGATTCCATGTCTTAGGCCTAACCTCATTAATGGTTGTCTTCCACTCCCTCCAATTAACCTCAATCATCTTAATGTCTATGAAGTTTGAATCAACCATACTCCTAATAACCTTCTCCACCTGGCTAATGGTGGGTACGTAAACTGCTAAATTACCACCATGCTTTAAAGCCTTTATAACAATGGGTATTGCCCTCCATGGATCACCCAGGTCCAGTAAAGCTGAGTCAAAGTATTCCTCAGGTAAGGCTAATTCAACTATATCCCCATTAATGATATCAACAGCATCATTAACCCCCATGGTTCTCAACGTCTTCTTAGCCGCTGCAATATACCTACTATTCCTCTCAATAGATATTAATTGACCTAATGGCTTCAAATGCATAGCCAATAATGATGCTGCATAGCCACTGCCAAGGCCAGCTTCAAGGATTCTACTGCCTGGCCTAACATTAAGCATTATTATTAAGGCTGACGTATCCTTAGGATAGATTGGTTGAGTCACCCTAGGCATCTTAAGCAGTATGTCTGTAATGTCTGGTTTAGTAATATAAAATGTGTGGCCAAGGTTCGTAACTATCCTTGAACCATAAGGCTTACCGAGAATATCATCAAATCTTAAAATACCCCTAACCGTACCAATCACTAGCCCCCTTTTAGCAACAGCAATAACCTTAATCTCATTACTATGCCACAGTAGGACATAGTCACCTTCCTTAACAACATCCATTGTTAACCCATGTTAATCAAACTTTATTAAGTTTAAACACCGCCAAGATCCTTAATGTGGATTTCGAAATTCCTCTGCCTAAGACCAAGCTTAATGCCCAATGGGTAAAACACCGCTAACGCAACAACCACCGTTATAACCGTTGCCCAAGTGTATGGTATTAAGTTTAATGCACCATCCGAGCCGATATAGGTCATTAAGGTTAAGAAGGCTATGAAGCCTATGTACCAAGTAGCCTCAAGCCAACCCTCCTTAACCCTGTACAGTAACCCAAATAGTAACGTGGCTACCGTAATCAACGCAACAGAGTATGGTACGGCAGGCCATCCACTCCAAAACACTATTAACGATGAAACCGCAAAGGCTATGATTGATATCGCCCAACCTCCAGGTACATTAAACTTTGACGCTCCCTGCTTCTTAAGAACCATCATTGCTATGGGATTAGTGGCAAACCCTATGTACCCTGCAACAGTTGTGTAGCTCACTAATGCATATAGTCCTGGAATTGGAGCGAATAGAAATGATATTAAGGCGCCAATTAGACCAAAGGCTATTAAGGCCCAATAGGGAACGTAGTACCTTGGGTGTATTTCACCCATCTTCTGGCTAACCAGCCTTGACCTAGCAACGGCAAGCATTACCCTGGTCCCAGCACCCATGTACACGAAGCCAACCATGAATAATGCAACCACTAGGTATACCATTGGTAGAGCATACATTATGGGGAGGTGATACGCTGATGCCAATATGTAGTAGGGGTTCTTGGCTATGTTAAGTAATGCACCCCAGTCACCCTCCGGTAACCCTAGGGCCCTCCAGTCAGTGCTTAGGACAAATAATGCAGCAAAGGTAATGTAGATTGCAGCCTCCCCAATTACAGTGAATATTAAGCCCCAAATTAGGTTTCGCCTATTCTTAACCTCCTCAGCGAAGTCAGGTATAGTCCTTGACCCACCGAAGGAGAACATGGCTATAGGCATGGCTGCAAAAAGCCCCGTTACACCATAGGGCATGAAACCACCGTAATGCGTCAGGTTCTTTAAGGCATATGGATTAAACTTCAAGGCAACAATGATGAAGATGATCGCCATGGATATGTATAAAACGTACTTAATCCACCCCATGACTCTGCTGGAGGCGGTGAATACCTCTATACCGTAGTAGTTTAAGGGAACCATAAGCAGTATTACTGCAACCGCAATAATTCCCCCCATGAGGGTTAAGTTACCTGTGACTGGGTTAAGAACCTGTGGAAAGAATTCATGAACCACTAGGGCTACGAACACGTATGACTCCAGTGGTGGTATGAAGAGGTACCATATTAAATCCGCCATACCATTTATAAGACTTGTAGCTTGGCCATGACTGTATATTGCGAATCTCGAAGGACCACCAGCCTCAGGAAAGTCCATTGCTATATCAAGGTATGTTAATGCCACGAATATGTAAAGTATTGGTGCAAGTACATAAGCCAATATGCCAGCTGGACCAGCATTAGCAGCGACCTTTTGTGCACCGTAGAATATTGCACCGCCTATTGATCCAGCTATACCGATGAATAATAGGTCGCTTAAACCAAGGTGTTTCTTTAACCTTACTGGGTTTCGATTTTGAGAAGCCATATGAGGGTATTTACATGGGGTTTATAAATGTTTTGATACATTTTTATATTCTTTATTAATACTTTTGGCATTTTTAATAAATAATAATTAACCTATGGGATAGGATGATTATTCCCTACATTATTTATTATTATTTACTTATATGGTAATATTTCTTTACTTAGTATATTTTATATTATTTGGCATAGTTTAATTAAATTGAACAATTAATGGTACAGCCTCTCACGATATGAATAAATGCTACTGTACGCAATACGTAAGGCCAATTATGATGCCTCTTAAAATGAGCGAACTATCCTACTGTTGAATATTCATTAGGTCTTTAAGTGTGTTGGCTAAATTCCTAATGTGCTTATATGCGGGTGTATCTTTGTTTAGTTTAATTATTCTCATTCTACCTATTGTAACTTCTTTAACTATTCCAACCTTCTCAAGGGCCTTAACGTGCTTTAATGTTAATGTGTAGTTTGAGCCTATTATTTTAGCTAACTGAGTTATGTTTAGTTCACCTAACTCATAAAGTGCTAGAATTACCTTAATCCTTACTTTAGATTCCATTATTTCATCAACTAGGTTCATGGCCATCACCTAACAGCCAACTCGTAATCAAGCATCCTTGTTAATTCTTGAGCCAGCACATTGAGGGATTCATAGGGTATTGATATTAGCGTCGTCCTGCCTCTCATACCCTTACCCGATAACCTAGTTTCAATAATCCTCCATGTGCTCTCCATATCCTTTAAGTAATGCCATAATTGACCATGACTGCGCTTAGTCCTTAAGCCATACCTCTCACAGAGCATTATGTACTCTTCCTCAGCTTCACCAAAGGTTATGTATGGTACATCCCTCTTCTTACGTAACGCCTCAACTATGGCTAGTAGGAATAACTTCTCATGAAGATCCATACCCTTTAATTCACCTATGTGTACAGGCAGCGTGTTCTTAATTGCAACCCTAACATGCTCCGGCAATATCCTCCTAGAGCCTTGCTGTTGCGCAGTTAATGCAGCCTTCCACAGTATTTCAATAGCCTGCTTAGCGTTACCCCTACCTCCATCATTATCCCTGGCTCCAGCAACATCACTAATCATCTCGAGGATCTCATCATTGTACGCGTTTTGATGAAGAGCCTCCTGCGCCCTATCCCTAAGGATCTCGTAAATCTGGTCCTTAGTGTATGGTGGGAACTTAATAATGTTCCTACCTAGGGTGCTCCTAGCCCCAGCGTCAAGCTTATCTAACAGAGACTCATCCCTATCAATTAGTATTAATGAGAAGTGGTAATCATGTTCCCCTATGTGCTCATCGTAGAACCTTATTAATATCCCAAGTGAATCAGCGCCACTATTATTAACTATGTGAAATACATCATCAAGCACTATGACTACGTACATGTCATTATCCTTCAAGTAATCGTAAATTATCTCGAGTAGTTCATCTGATGAGAAGCCACGCCTAGGTATACTCATTTTTAATGATTCACCAATATGCCTAACCGCAGAGTGCAGTGTCCTATGGGTCCAGCATGGTACGTAAATGAATCTAACAGTGGATGAGAATGAGGCATACTCCTTAAACTTAAGGCTAGTTATAGTCTTACCGGTACCAGTGCTACCTACAAGTAGGGCTCTAGCGTAGAATGAGCCAGGGGACTTAATGTAATCATTGAAAATCATCTTAAGTGCATTCATCTGCTCCTCTCTATCAACTAGCCTAGGTGGTATGAAATCTGGCGTTAAGGCCGCTGGGTTCCTAATTATGCTTGATTCCCCCACGCGTATATGTGTTCTTTCTGCTTTAAAACTTTAATGCTTATGAAGTAGTAAACTTCTCTAGTACCCTGAAACTTTTAATTTCTTAACACATACCTATATAATAAACGGTTAATTTAATTCATTGCTTTATATTTATAAGCGCATACTCTTTAATTGAGTCAATCTTATCCATAAGAACACCGCATCCCTGCTCCCAACACTCAATTAATAGTAGGCAACCAGGTGACCTAACACCAACATTAATACCCCTTTCCTTAAGCATCCTAGCCAACTTAAGCTCACAGTCCGAGTCACTGACCCCACGACCCCTGGCCCTGCACCTAACCAGTAGTTTTTGGCCACTGCATTGGTTAACTCTACGCAATACCCAGTCCACTAAGTCCCCTAGGTTTAGTTCATTAATGCGTTCAATAAGTGGGATAACCCTAAACAATGCCGTACCTGCGAATGGGCTCTTTAATATAACCCTAGATACTACTATGGGATCAGTTTCAGTCTCTATTATGAGCAAGCCGCTGAATCGTGACCTAGTAACCTTAACATTACCTAACTTAACGGTAAGGTAGTCCTCAAGGTCCTTGGCGATTCTACTATTCCTAGGTCTAGTTGTAGCTAGGATTACATTAATCATGGTTCCACTTCCTCATTACAATTATATTAACTAATCCAAGGGCTTCATCCCTATACTGAACAAGCCTTAAACAACCCTCAGCGGTATTCCTGAACTCATCATTTGGTGGTAATCGTCCATATATGTTATGTATAGTGTAGAAGTATGAAACATACCTTGGCCCAGCAAACACAAGGGCTATTAATGGTACTGCAATAACCGTGTATAACCAGCCTAAGGCACGGTAAACCTTGTTAGTGGGCTTACCAATACTGATACTGGCTAACACTCCCCCATTATTAAGTACCCTGGATATTTCACAGTAAGTCCCCCTCAGGTCATGGACAGCGTGGAGTGAGAAGCCCATTATAACCATGTCGAACACAGAACTTCTAAATGGCATGAGCTCGAAGGAGCCGCACACTTTATCAATGTAGTTAAGGTTCGGCGCTGAATTCAGCATTGGTACTGATTGATCAAGCAACACGACACGCCTCGGCTTAACTCCACTTCTAATCAGTTCAATAGTCATATTGCCTGGGCCTGAACCAGCATCAAGGACGCTAGGCGTATTCCCTAAGTCATTGAGTACTCTAAGGCCTAGGTTAAGGGTCTTCCTTCTCCATTCGTTTAGGAATCCAAGGGTTATTGCCTTACTAGTCCTCTCATATACTGGTATTATCGCGTTGTACGTTTCATACAGTGAATCCTTAACCATAGTTTACTCCTGCCCCTCACTGGCCTCAGGGCTTATAACAAGTTTAATGGATCTCTCAGATACCCCCAGTGATTTGGCGAGCACCTCAATAACTCTGCCATTACTCTCCACTAGTGTCCTGATTAACGGTAGGTAATCCCTTATTATGGTTGCTGTTGATTCATGGAGCTGAACCCTAAGCACATGCATAACATGGTCCCTAGTATCCCTAATCTCCCTAGTCCTAGCCAGTAGCCTAATCTTCTCAGGGAATCTCATACCTCTTATGAAGAATGGTAGTTTAGGCTTATCCCTAACTAAGGCAACTCCCGTTGTCATTAACTCAAGCACATATGGCATTAGTTCCCATTCCTGCCTACTACTCATTATGCCCTTAAGTACGTCAGCCTTAGATAAATTATCGTACGCATCACTCATAGCCACTGGTGATGATGAGTAGGCCACGGCAGCATTCTCAACAAGCCAAAGTAGGAAGCTCTCCCAATCAAAGCTAGGTAACCTAGTTACCCCAGTAGCTGATGCCACAGTATTAGCCTTAAGCACCATGTCAACCATCCTAAACATATCGTATTGATGAGCCCTACTACTCAATAATGAAACCCTATCCCTAGTTACTGGACCCGTTTCAGCAACAGTCTGAAGATCATTTATAGCTGACCTCATATCACCCATTGATGATTCTGCAATAAGCCTTAAGGCATCCTCCTCACACTTAACCTTCTCTGCACTGCATATGCGTTTAAGCATTTCAATGATGTCCCTATTCTTAAGTGGCTTAACTTGAACAACAATGCAAATGTCCCTAAGGGGCCTAAGCTTAGGGTCCCATGGATCATTAGCAGTCATGGCTATTGGAACCTTAGCCTCCTTAACAATGTCAACTATTTCATATATTCCACCCTGGTCAGCCTTCACGTTAATACCGTCAACCTCATCGAAGAGCACTAGCTTACCCCTAAAGCCGAATAATGAACCCTGTGTTAAAGCCTTACCAATAGTCTCCCTAATCCTAGAGGCAGTCCTAACATCACTGGCGTTCATCTCGTATAACTCTAGTCCATAATCATGAGCCAAGGCATGAACCATTGTTGTCTTCCCAGTGCCCGGTGGACCTGAGAGCAGTATTGCCCTCTTCTCCTTTCCGCTTAACCACCTGCTTACCCAATCCTCCATAGTCTTCTTAACCTCCTCCTGGTCAACAACATCCTTAAGGCTCCTTGGCCTATACTTCTCAAACCAAGGTAACCTGCGCGTGCTCATTTACGCGTCCCTTTCCTAGCAGGCTTCTCACTTGGTTTTGCCTCAGGCTCCTTTACAGTCCTTAAGCCATACTTAGAGCCTATGAAAGCCAACTTAGCTATTAATGCCGTTAACTGAATCTCCTCATCACTACCTGTCACAAGTCTATTATCAATATCAGCCACCAGTTCACTAACCTCAACCTTAGCGTCAACAGGCAACTTAAACCTATCATTGATGAGTAACTCATCCTCAATGTACTTAAGTAACTCAACACCGGATACACCGTACGTGTACATTATGTTCCTCAACAATTTACGTGAATCCTCAAACCTACCACTTAACGCGTTCTCAATAAACTCATCAATAACCTTAAACTCAACCCTACCCACAACCCTATACACTGTTTCCCTATCTACTTTTTTGTTTGTTGTGGTTGTTGTTTGTAGTGTGTTTATTGCTTTTCTCATGTCTCCTTGGCTTACTTCCCATATTGCCTCTAGTCCATCCTCAGTTACCTCTACTCCTGCTTCCTTGGCTATTTGCCTTAGCCTCTCTATTACTGCTTCCTTTGGTAGTGGGTTGAATCTGAATATTGCGCATCTTGACTGTATTGGTTCTATTATTCCGCTTATGTAGTTTGCCAGTAGTATGAATCTTGTTGTTGATGCGTACATTTCCATAATCCTCCTTAATGCTTGCTGCGCGTCACTAGTCATGTTATCAGCCTCATCAAGTATAACGAGCTTGAATGGTACTGGGCCGCTTGGCATTGTCCTAGCGAACTCCTTAACCTTCTCCCTAATAACATCAATACCCCTCTCATCACTAGCATTAAGCTCAAGAACACTACCACGCCAAGCCTCACCGTAAAGCTCCCTAGCCAAAGCCAAGGCAGCAGTAGTCTTACCAACACCAGGAGGACCATAGAAGAGTAGGTGAGGCAAATCACCACGCCTAACAAACTCAAGCAAACCAGCCTTAACACCCTCCTGATCAACCAAATCAACAAGCCTAACAGGCCTAAAACGCTCCACCCAAAGCAATTCCTTAAGCTCAGACATTTCACTAATTTCAGTTCCCCTGTATTTAAAACCTTAATCCTTGCACTTTTGATTGTTGTGAATTAAACAAGCCAAGAACCCAACCTCAAGTTAAGGAATATGGGTTTAATAATGCACCCTATGGCTTTCCTTAAGTTAAAATCATCCACTAGCCCCAGTTACTATAATCGTAATTTATTATCTTGTATCCGGTACTTAAGACACGAATTGCCTGTTTAGGACCTTAACTGAAATAAAGCATGAACATTCGTTAACTTACGTAACGCTAATTGATTAAACTGAGCGAGAATGATAATGTGGGAAACGCTACATGAGTATTGTGAGTGATTCATGGAGCTTAATGGTAATAAAGGTTTAAACCTTAACATAAATGCACTAGTGATGGTTAAGTTCCTGGTTATTTCAGATGACTTAACGGGTGCCAATGGAGTTGCCGGTATGATGACTGGTCACTGTAACACCGTAGTGATTAGCTACAAGTCAATTGAGTTAATTCCAAGTGATGCGGATTGCGTCGTTGTTAATACTGAGAGTAGGCTTATTGAGGCAAGTGCTGCTGAGAGCAGGGTTAAGTTAGTTGCTGATTACGCTGAGGCTAAGGGTTTCATTATTGGGAAGAGGATTGATAGTGCATTGAGGGGTAATATTGAAGCTGAGTTAAGGCCATTACTTAAGCGAACTATTGTTGTTACGGATACAATACCTGAGTACGGTAGGTTCACTGAGGGGGGTTACACGATCTTAGGTGATTCCCGGGTAAGCATTATTGAGAAACTTGGCGGCATTAAGGCTAGGGTGATGAGTATTAATGAATTTAGAGTGAGTGCCGGTAACTTAAACGGTGCAGTCATTGTTGATTCAAGAACAGTAGGTGACATTATTGAAATAGCGCAGGTAATACATAATAATGGCTTTACTTCAGTGGATCCAGGGCCATTAAACGCCCAGGTTTCTAGACTCTACGTTAAGGGGAAATTAAGGAAACCTAGTATTAATGAGGTTAAGAGAATATGCTTCATAGTAGGTAGCACGCATGAAAACACTATTAGGCAGATTGAGAAAGCCAGGAGAAGCGGCATTAAGGTCATTAATATTAAGGATTCCAACAGTCTACAAAGCTATGATGAGGTAATTGTAAGCTTCGATTTGATGAAAGATAGGGACTACTTAAATGAGGATTTCGTAAGACAAGTAGCCCAATTTGACGCATTAGTTGTTAGTGGCGGTGAGACCGCGAATTCACTAATTAACACGTCTAAGGCTAATTACCTAGAGTCGATAGGTGAAGTAATGCCTCTTGTTGGCGTAAGCCTGATTAAGGGAGGCTTACTTGATGGTAAGGTTATTATAACTAAGGGAGGCATAATTGGAGGGGAGGACGCTTACTTAAGGATAAGGGACTACTTAAGAACCCTGACTTAAGCATCATTAATATTAATGAACCCTTAACTAGAGTATAATGAACTAACTTAAATCATTAATGAGAATCCCTATAGGTGCTGAATACTACTGAATTACTCACTGGCTATGGTGTAATGCTTTTAAATTTCATTAATAATAGTTAGTATGCCTGATTTTATGCGTGCAATGAGGCTTGTGGAGTTTGGTAAACCTCTTCAACTTCAGGAGGTTCCAATACCTAAGCCTAAGGGTACTGAGGTTTTAATTAAGGTTGAGGGTGCGGGGGTTTGTCATAGTGTTGTCCACTTCGTTGATGGTAGGTTCGGTAAGATTGATGTTAAGGCCCTTGGCTTAAGAATACCAGTAACCCCTGGCCATGAGATTGCTGGTACTGTAACGGCTATTGGGGATAAGGTAGAGGGGGTGAGAGAGGGGGATAAGGTTACTGTTGATCCATGGATAGGGGACGGAACCTGCTACTACTGTAAACTAGGTGAGGAGCAATTATGTGAGCATCCTATTAAAATTGGTGAAAACGTTGATGGTGGCTTCGCTGAGTATGTTTTAATTCCACACTACAAGTACCTTTATAGGTTAAGGAACCTTGATACTGTTAACGCGTCTCCATTACCCTGTGCAGGCTTAACCCCCTACAGGGCCTTAGTTAAGAAGGCTCAGGTTAAGCCGTCTGAGTACGTTGCTGTAATAGGTGCTGGGGGTGGTTTAGGAACTATGGCTGTTCAAATCGCTAAGGCCATGGGCGCCATCGTTATTGGTATTGATGTTAGGGAGGAGGCGCTTAAGGAGATTGAGAAAGCCGGGGCTGATTTCATAATTAACGGTAGAGGCGGCGTCATTGATGATATTAAGAAAATTACAGACGGCAGGGGGGTTAATGTCATAGTTGATACTGTGGGTTCAGGTGAAACCTTAGGTACGTATATTGATGCATTAGATAAGTTAGGTAGGTACATCATCCTTGGTCTATATGGTGGTGACTTAATTTACCATGCACCTTACATTACTCAAAGGGAAATACAAATAATGGGTAGCTTAACAGGTAACCTAAGTGACTTCATGAGTGTTATGAGGCTTGCTGATAGTGGTAAAATTAAGCCTCTTGTTACCAAAGTAATGAAGCTTGAGGAGGCTAATGACGCTCTTGATAATCTTAGGTACGCGAGGGTAACTGCCCGGCAGGTTCTAGTGCCTTAAATCATTACCTTAAGTCCACGTAACATTAAAGATAATCCTATTAATAATAGTACAATGCCTACTATTGGTATTATCCCAAGGGCAATACTGATTGCTATAATTATTGAAGCGTTCCTCACTGTTTTAGCACTGCCAATTAACTTACCCACCTTAATTAATGAGAACGAACACATTAGTATTCCTACGACACCAGCCACCATGGCCATAGCCATTATTATAGACACGTAGACCGGCATAATGACAATGAATGAACCCGTTGGTATACGGTTAATAAGTGATGAAATCGACACTATAGGTTGAAAGATAGGCTGCGTTGCCGTAACCAGAATTGAGTTCAGTACCCATAGTATGTAGGCGGCCACGAGAATGAGAGACCCAATCCTCCCCCACTTCAGATTAATTGCAGCATCCAGTTCACTAAATCCCCTGTAAATAAGAAGTATTACAGGAGTGTACGTTAAGGCTATTATTAATGAAGGCCACATACTTGTGGCAAGTAGAAAAGCAGCATATATCACCATTGTTATGAAGTCTACTGAACCAGCCTTAGCGTATATGCCGGTTAATAATCCTAGCACCACTGAGGCTGATATTATGGCAAGCAAGTCAGGTATAGTTAACGTTATAGCAACTCTAATTGAGTAAAGCATCTTATCTAATTCTGAGTATTGCATTGGGCTTTAGTTTAAAGACTTTTAAAACACTTACGTTAACTAGCTAACTTTACGATTCCAGCAACATGAAGCCAGCACCACTATTTGGCCCCACTGGCTGTATTGAGGAGACTAGAACCCATAATCCATTAAGCTTACTCTACATTGATGGCCTAAGGCATCCAAGATATGAAGCTCAGATCCACTTTAAGGCATTAATCCTCCTTATCAATAGCTTATTGATTAACCCTGCGTTACCCTTACAACGTACCTAAGTAATACGACGTAAATTATAAGAAATATTACAAGGGCCGTCACCGGGTCAATAACGGTAACTGCTACTGAACTAACCAGTAGGTAGACTAGTATTGAGATTGCTAATACAATTAACGACATGCTCATTACGTTCTTAGTGAATTCACTTAACTCACTTTTAACCTCATCCTCACTATAGCCCTTGCCTGTTAATTCACCATACATTCTATTATACATCCTAAGCATCATGGATGCTACTATTGCTAATTCAACAAGTCCAATGGAGTAACCAAGCATTGTTAATCCAATTGGGTTAATGTAAAGTATGTATGTACTGGTTGAGTAAACTAGGTAACCGGATGATAATACTGAAGCTAGTGAGATGAATATCACTGCTATTAATGACTCAGCAAGGGGATTACCCCTCATTACACCCACTACACCAATGACTAGTGATAAGCCCATGAAGATTAGTGAAATAACCCTAGCTACTGAGTCACCGTAAAGGAACACTATCAAATAGGGGATTAGGGGTAGTATTATTGACATGAGGCTTAGTTGAGTCCTCACACGCTCCACCCTATGTTGGATAATACCTTCACTGTAATTGGGCCAATTCCATCGCAAACAGGGTCCCAGGCAAGTATCCTGAATCTACTTGGCATTAACCCATACAGCCTCACCCTATCTAGTGCTAATGCCTTAGCGCACTTAATATCAGGTAAGCTCATCTTCATGATTATGCTATGGGGTATTATATCAAGAAGAATACCGTACGTAGGTAATGACCTTAGGAAACCGCTTAACCAGTTCACATTATCATTATTGACGCTGGTCACCATTATTACTAGGGGCCTTGTCTCATTAACCATAACCCTTAAGGCTGGGTCATTTATGTATGCGGCTGGCTTAGCCTCAATACCCATTAATGCCCTTTGAATCTTATAATAATGCCCCATGCCTGAACTTGGGTAAACCCTACCCATGGTAGTCCATAATCCCACATTATAATTATACCTAAGCAGTAGCCTGGATAAAGATAATATGAGCAGTATACCATACTCAAGTGGATTCTCCTCCCAAGTACCGTAACGCATCCATCTTCCTGAATCGAGAATGAACAGTATTGTCCTTAAACCTTCCCTTTCATACTCATTAACCATTAAGTTACCGTTAGGGGACCTGGCTGTTGCCTTCCAATTAATGAACCTATAGGGGTCGCCTAATACGTATTCCCTAACCGACCTGAATTCAGTGGAGTATGGTCCAAGTCTCGACAATGGGGTCCTGGGGAAGGCCTCCCGTGGCTTAATTATCCCAGTTGCCTTTGTTATTAACTTAACCCTGGGCATTACCTCTACGGATGCTGAGACATCAACATGACCCTCAATGGGTGTTGTTAAACCAAGTAAATCATGGTAAGTGTAATCAAGCACACTTAACTCGTAACGACCCCTCCTAACTGCCCTAAGCCTATACTTAAAGGTCTTCTCCACGTCTCTAAATCCCTTAAAAACTATGTGAACGTTCTTGCCGTCAACTAGCTCGAAGCCCTCAGCCTCAGTACTACCTGGCCTAGGGGGAGCCCTGATCGTAATTATACCGTAGCCTCCAGTTACCTTAACCCTCACGCTTACTTCAACATCCTCATTAACGTAGATTCTCCCTGGACTAACCTCAATTACCGCATTGACCCGTGGCTTATTCTCAATCATTAATGCTAATGCCGCTAACATTAGGGGGAAAGCCACCCCAATTACCATTGGTTTAACTGTTGATAGTAATGCCACTGCGGCAGTGGCCATTGATAAGGTGCTTAGTATTATTATTGTCTTTGAGGATTCCTTAACCATCCCTAGCTCACTTCGGTACAGGTAACTTACTTAAGTACTCCGCTACTATGGATTCTCCCCTCACCCCCTCAAGGGTTACTTCAGGCTTAAGCACAATCCTATGCCCAAGAACATCAACCGCAACCCTCTTGACGTCGTCCGGTATTACGTAATCCCTACCCTCAAGCAACGCCATTGCCTTACTCATCCTCATTAACGATATGATACCCCTTGGACTTGGACCCGCTAAAACCCTTGGATCCTTCCTAATAGTCCTGAAGCTTGAAATGTAGCCTAAAACCTCGTCACTAACCGTCACTGAGGACTCTAAGTACTGCCTAATCTCAAGCAACTCACCTGCATTAGTGATGGGTTTAACATACACTGTTGGGTCATCAGTGCGCCAACTAATCCTCCTCTTAAGTAGTTCAATCTCATCACTAGGATACCCTAGGCTTATCCTAATCATGAACCTGTCCAGTTGAGCCTCAGGAAGTGGATAGGTTCCCTCAAGTTCAATCGGGTTCTGGGTTGCTATAACTATGAAGGGTTGAGGAAGCTTAATGGTATCACCCTCAATGGTAACCTGCCCCTCCTCCATGGCCTCAAGTAAACCGGCCTGAGTCTTAGGTGGAGCCCTATTAATCTCATCAGCAAGTATTAGATTAGCGAAGATAGGGCCCCTTATGGTTTCAAAATAACCCTTATCCTGCCTCCAAACCTTAGTACCAACTATATCACTTGGGAGTAGGTCGGGGGTGAATTGAATCCTATTGAAGTCAATACCAAGTAACCTAGCCACTAACTTAGCTAGGAACGTCTTACCTATGCCTGGGTAATCCTCAATAAGTATGTGACCACCAGCTAAGGCTGCGGCTATTATTTTAGATATTACCTCACTATCACCAACATAAAACTTCAACACCTCATCAATTATGCTCCCCGCCTTCTCAAACGCGGTCTTTAAATCCACGCGCCTAGGACTTAAAACGTCCTAATAAAGGTATTCTCACGCAGCCATCATTAATACTTTAATGGTGTGCAATTAACTATGGTTAATACATGATTAATCCAGCGCTTAGTCTCTGTAAATCCAGGGTACTGTAACTAGGTTAACTAGAGATTGCTAGGTTATTGCCCGTAATGATAAATAAGGGGCTGCATTAAGGGTTAATGCGATACACGTAAAGATAGCCATAAATTGGGAACATGATGCATGATTCACTGGATAGTAAGCTTACTGCGCTGATGCTTGGCCGTAAATTTGGTAAGTACTCTTGGTTTGCTCATACTGAGTCATACTGCTTAATACTTCGTTTAAGGTATTAATCCTCCTAGTAACCTCCTCCTCAACACTGAACCTATCGTAGAGTTTATCCGGTGAGTATTGGTAATTGAATAAGCTTGATAATACATCAATAACCTCATTGTACTCAAAGCCACCGCTAGCCATCATGTATGATAGGTACACGAGCAACTTATCCTTACGGCCATACTTCACAAAATCCTCAACAGCATCATTAAAGTACTTAAGCTCAGGTACTTGAATAACCTTAACCTCACGTTTATGAGCCTCATAAACCTCCTCAACTATCTTCTCAATATCTCTTGAAGCGGCCACATACGCCCTGTAGCTTATGTACGCCACAAGAGCTAGTGTTAATAATATTGATACGGCGAACACGTAAACATTAAGCATTGGGGACTTAGGAATGGCTAACACCATGTAGAATATGCCTAAGCCGAAGAAGGCAGCTACGATACTACCGTAGGAATTCCTGAGGTAAAGTACTGCATTACCAACGCCTCTACCTGGTTGAGCATTAATCAATGCCGTTGATGATAATACTAAGGCGGCTAGTGATGAGGTTAAGAATGGGTACATGAGGGGCCTGTAGCCTAACCCCACTAGCGCTGATAGTGAGAATAAGGCCACTGAAGTTGAAAGCTTCTTCAGGAAGTCACCAGCATTAACGCTTGTAAGTGAGATGCTGGTACCAAGCCTATTAATCATGACTGCTGCAGCCAATAGTACTAATGAACTTAACGCAACCTTAGCCTCATAACTAGGTATTACTAGGAAGGATCCTAGGGACATTAGTAATGTTAATGTAACGTAAGCGGCATCATTAGCCTGTCTCCCCTTGAACCAGGGCTTACCCCTCATGGTCTTTAAGTCATTAACCAGCATTAACGCTAATGAACCAGCTATCGGTATTAAGAAAATGAATAATAAATATACGCCTACTGGCGTAAACAATACTAACATTACCGTGACCACAATTAATATTACGTAATAAACCACGTATTTGGTTAATGACTGTGCTGAACTATTAGCCACAGGTAATCACCTTGGGGTCACTATGTGACCTATATAAGAGCCTTAGGTAATTCTCATATTCCCCTCTACTAATGATTCTTTTACCATAATACACACTCTCAAATATCCTAGTCATTTTTAATGCCTCCGCCTTATTCCTAATTACACCATCCTCACTTAACTTAGCCACAGCCTCCCTGGGGGTTAGGTTACTGGGATTCTTTAGGTTAGCTAGAACGTTAAGCTTGAATAAATTCTCAACATCCCTAGAGTAATCAGTAAACCTAACCATTAAGCGCTCAGTCTCCCCACCTGACTCACCAATAATCTCATAGCATCCCTCAGAGGATGCGGTGATCTGGGAACCATTGATTACTAATCCTGAACCAGGCTTCACATTAATATTACCCACTGGTTCATAAGTAAGGGGTTCATTAATACCCCAGATTAAGGGTAAGTCAGGTGGTATATTAAACTTAAGTAAACGACCACCACCCCAGCCTTTAAATGGTTCTACCTTCTCATTAGGTAGAAGTCTCACCTCAGTTGCCGCGTATACTTCATTACTTGCCTTAACTACAGTAGACTGGGGGGCAGTAAGCTTAACAGATTCCTCACCCTCACCCTCCTCAACGTTAACCCTGGTGCCCTTGCCCCTTATTGATAATGCTGCGAAAACTGAGGACGCAACCATCACCACTATCAATATGGCTAGTATTACTGCAGTGGGTATTTGAGGCATACTAACCCTCTGCGACTGCTGAGTAGACTCACCACTACCTGACCCTGATCCTTTCCCTGTACCTGTACCATTAAAGTGGTTTAACGGGGTTTGAGGATGCAGTGAAATGTTGATGTAGGGCGCTTTACTAGTCATGTTAGGTAGAGGCAATTCAATTATAATCATAGGTATGGGTACTGATGGTAAAGCTAGGCTAGGTAATTTAATGCTTGGCGACTTACCATGAGGAACCGTAATATTGATTACCGGTATACTTATACCAGGAGCCTTTAACCCACCTCCACCACCCTGGGAACTTGAAGACACTGGTAGGGTCATAACCCTTATTGATGATGTAAGAAGCCATAGGGCAATTAATCCAATTATAAGAGTTGCAACTGCGTCTCTTCTCATGTGTTTAGAGAACCGAAATCGGTATATTAATCTTTCCCAGATCGTTGACTTAACTTGAATCAAAAAGCAACCGAAGATGAACACATTGTTAACTTAACTTAAGCCACATCTTACCACTAATACGAAGAAGGATTCACCCCACTACTACGCTAGGTGTGGGAATGAACTGTTAATTCACAAAGTTTAAAAAAGCTTAGTTACTTATGGGGGTAATGGCCACTGCTCAGCAAAGGAGGCTACCGATGTATAAGAGGATTATTGATGATAATAAGAAGAAATGGATGATTAAGGAGTACCTTAACATAGCCTTAACCAGGAATAGGTACGTTGATTCAATAATCCAGAGAACCACACTGGGTACTAGGATTGTGATTATTGCTGAGAAGAAGAATAGGATAATAGGTAGGAAGGGGCAGCAGGTTAAGGCGCTTGCAGACATACTTAAGTCTAAGTTCAACCTAGATAACGTTGTGATAGATGTAATACAGGAACCACACCCTGAGTATAATGCTAGGTTAGTCGCCCTCAGGATAGCTGACGCAATGGCCAAGGGGATTAGGTTCAGGAGGGCTGCCATAATAGCCTTAAGGCAACTTCAGGAGGCTAATGTGCAGGGTGCTGAAGTAATAATAAGCGGTAAATTAACAACCGAGCGCTCAAGGTTTGAGAAGTACAGTACAGGCATAATGATTAAGGCGGGCCAGGATTCACTTGAGAAGGTTCAGGAGGCCGTAATACCAGTACTACTTAAGCCTGGAATCTACTCAGTGAGGGTTAGGGTACTGCCCCCTGAGGCGAAGCTTAGCGATAGGTTTGAGATTAAGTCGCCTGAGGAGGTTCAGGTTAAGCAAATTGAGAGTAAGACTGAGGAGGGTAATGAGGGTAAGGGGGATAATGAGCCGGCTGGTCAAGCCCAGTGATAATGCTTAATAATTACTCATAGTTAATCCCTCAACGGTGCTGTTAAGTGGGTGTTAAGACTGCATTAATTGGAATGGGTAGGATGGGTTCAATTCACCTTAAGGAGTTAGTTAGATTAAGAAGTGAGGGACTTATTGACAATATCATGGTTGTTGATATTGATGATTCAAGGCTCAATACCGCTAAATCAATGGGGGCTGATGAGACTTTTAAAAACATTGACGAAGCACTAATTAAGCACCCTGAGGCAATAATAATAGCAACACCAACAACCACCCACTATGATTTATCGATTAAACTAGTGAACAAGGCCCACTTAATGGTTGAGAAGCCAGTCACCGTGAAGTTAAGTGAAGCCCTTAACCTACTTAGTGAATCAAGGAAAACCGGCAACATGGTGGTTCCAGCAATGGTTGAGAGGTTTAATAAAACCGCTGAAGAGGCTTTTAGCATTGTAAGGGAGCCTATTGCATTATCAATGGTTAGGGTTGGTGTTATACCGCAGAACCCTGACTCCTACATTGGGGTCATATATGATTTAACAATCCATGACTTAGACTTAGCATTATTTAGGTTAAGGCCCATGAGGGCAATAATAGCTAAGTCAATGCTTAATAGGGATAACGTAAGCCTACTACTTAACCTAGATGGAGTCTCAGTGAACATTGAGTCTAAGTGGGTTAATTCAGGTAAACTACGTATACACACGTACGTTGGGTTAAGTACCTTTACTGTAGCTGATTTAATTCATGGATTAATCTACAGTAATGGCGCGGTTAAGAACGTAAACCAAGGTGAGGAACCAGTTTACTTAGAGGATAAGAACTTCCTTGAGGCGATTATGGGAAAAACTAAACCCTTCGCTACCTTAACTGATTACATATCATGCTTAAGGATAATTGAGGCTGTTCAACAGAACTATAATGTAGTCCCGCTATAGAAGCAATTCATGGACATTAAAGAAGCATTAGATTCACTTGACTTAGATTAATCAAATTCATTAATGTTGCTTGCACTTACATCAGCCTGATTAACCTTAATATACTGCTTAGTGTATGGATCATAGTAACCCATTACCCTATGCATAGTATTCATCCTGCATCTGGGGCAGTAAAGATACACATTATACCTTAACCCAGATAAGTCAAAACCAACATCCAACTCCCTCTCCATACCACATTGAGCACACTTAATAACCCACCTAGTCACCCTAACTCACCAACTAAGCATCTACTGAGGGGCTAGTTTAATAAACCAATTGCCTCATGTATAATTCCTACACCTTAAAGTCTACTGAAAAGTTTTCACCCTATTCGAAAAATATTAAAGTAACCCTAGTCACATTCAACTATGGTTGATGCTGTTGTTTTTGTTGGATTGTCTGTTACTGTGATTGGTATGCTTGGTGGTGTCTTGTATTGGCTTGGTGGTAAGTTTAGGGGGATTGACTTAAGATTCCAACAAATGAGTTGAGGGACTTAGCTAGGAAGATAATTAAGGAGTACGGTGAATACCCTGAGACTTGGAAACTACACATATACGCATCAATAATGGTTGGTAGAGCATTAAGGAAGATGAGTGAGGAGGGTAGTAAAGGTAATAAGTGAATTTTACTTTAGGAATAATTCCTCATGCTGCTTAACGTACTCAACACTCTCCCTTAGGCTTAGGAAGAGTTTCCTAACGTACTCGATATCATCCTTAGTTACATTATCCCTATTCTGCTCCTTAGCCCTAATCTGGGCTGGGGTTAGTAATTGTATCGCATATCTCAGGCTATTCTCAACACCTATTTTAGTTAAGTAATCCAACGCATCATTACTCAACTTAACCCCCTCCTCCCTAGCTCTAATTGAAACTATTTCCTTAACCTCATCCTCATTATACGGCCTAGTCCTTATTATAATTAACCTATCCAGTAAATCCAGTGGTATACCGTGGGGTGCCTCAATGTCAGTTCCCCTTATCTTTGTTATACCTCTGTTAGTGGCAAATATCATTATTGGACTCATCTCCATCTCCATGGCCTTTGTGAAGAAGGCCCAAGTTTCAATATCAAGCATGTGCGCATCATCCACGAAGAGTACGCCTGGAATTAACTCTCCATTACCCTTATCCACCGTTTCCTTAACGAAATTATCCACTGCATTCCTAACTTCACTGGGTATCTCCTTCTCCTCTGTGAATACTCCAAAGAGCATTGCGGATACTAAACCCTGTTGCCTAGCCTGATACAGGTCTAGGTCATGAAGCGTGAAGAACCTTGTTATCTCCTTCTCCTTATGAACAGGCCCCTTAGGTACCTCAAGCTTATGTTTAACGTATATGTCATACTGCTCCTCGCCTTCACCCTGAGCCTGCCCTTCAACCACTACTCTACCCGTTTCCTCATCAATCATTATAACATCACCAGTGCTGATTCCTAGTTCAATCAACTGTGCGGCAATCTCCTGAGGCACCTTCAGTATCTTTTCCTCATCAGTGGTCTTCAACTTAACCGTAGCCCCAATTGGTACTTGAATGTAGGGATTATAGGGATGCTTACCATACTTGAATTCAATGGACTTAACCACGCCTTCATAAACCCTCCTCCATTCCCTTATCCTAAGCCCAATGGCCTTTCTAAGGGCCCTCATTAGGAACTCCGTCTTCTTAATCTCCACGCTGTATATTTCAGCAGCATTAAGGTGAACGAAAGGTGTATCAGCCCCAAGCTCCCTGGCAATCCCAATAGCCAACGCAGTCTTCCCAGTGCCAGGTGGACCAACTATTAGTACGCCTTTACCGCTGAACTTACCTGCCTTGATGATTTTAACAACCATTGCAGCGGCCTCTCTGGCTTCAACCTGACCCACGAAACCCCCCGCAATCTTCTCCACCTTACCGTTAACTACGCCAAGTCCCCTAATGTGACTATGTACACTTATTCTCCTTCTTTCTTCCTCACCACCCTTTACTTCCTCAATTCTTATGGACGACATAGGTCGTTCTTAACACGCACTGATTTAAACCTAACCTCATGGGTAATTATAAGGTAAGACTACTGGTTAACATTCACTTAACACTACGCCTTACCGGAATTCATAACCACAGTTAACATTATAAGTGCCGTGGTTAGTTTAAGCGGGGTGAAGTGAATGATTAACCTGGGTGGCGCGGTGGATGTTCATACGCACTGTTACCCAGACATGAACATTAATGAGGAGATGATTAGGCTCTCAAGGATGCTTGGTATTGAGCAATTATGGGTTAGTTATCATCCATATGCCATGTCTGGTTTTAAACCATCCTCTGAAGAGGTCTGGAGGGTAAATGAGTTCGTTTATGGATTATCAAGAAGGTTTAAGGAAGTCAGAGGCTTTGTTCACGTTAACCCACTTAACCAAGACGCTGTTAAGATGACTGAATTCTTCATTAGGGAGAGGGGGTTTATAGGTGTTAAACTGTATAGGGCTGTTAGGGTTAGTAAGCGTATTGTTGACCCTGTAATTGAGGTTGCGGTTGAGAACAACATACCCATACTGGTTCACACTGCCCACAGGCTTTACCCAACCTCTAGACCTAATGAGAGTGAACCAGATGACATAAGGTCACTTGCCTTAAGATTCCCTAGAGCTAAAATAATTATGGCGCACATAACCGGTGGTGGTGATTGGGAATACGCCATAAGTAGAATTAGGGATTTACCCAATGTTTACGTTGATATAGGTGGAAGCGTTACTGATTATGGTTCAGTGGAGGAGGCGGTTAAAGTTCTTAGTGACGATAGGGTGCTCTTCGCCACTGATACATTAATATCAGCTGCCGTGGCTAGGATAATGAACGCGGAGATTAGTGAGGAGTCTAGGGTTAAGATACTTAGGTTGAACGCCATGAGACTTCTAGGTGAGCAAGCATGATTGATGCATTATGCATGAGTGGGGCATACCCGTTTAGGCACCTTTCAATGAGTACCAATACTGTTGCCTCAAAGCTGGCTTCAGAGGGCTTTAGGCATTGCGTAATGTTCAATTTAACAGCCCTATTCCACAGGGACCCATGGTGGGCTAACGTGGAGTTCGCTGAAGAGGACCCTAATGTTAGTTGCAGTATACATAAGTTAGCGGTCTTTAATCCTGATTATGAAGATAAGTTGAGGATTAGGGAATACAGTAGAATGGGGTACATAGGCTTCGTCACTAGCCCAATATACCATGGTTATAGGTTAATGAAGAGGAACGTAATCAGCAACCTAACCGAAGCCCTAAACCATGGGACAGTCGTAATCCTTAACCTACTGGAGGACCTGAGGCAAATGCATAGGGCCTACGCCTTCAGGTATAGGATTATGCTGGGTGAATTAAGTGACGCCCTTAGAGACCTTGCCAATAAAGGAAATGGGGAATTTAGGGTACTTTTATCGCACTTCTCATACAATGACCTGGTTAGCCTCAGGTCACTGTATAATGGTGATGTTTACGTAGACTTTGCATCCTCCCAAGTATTAGGTGCACCTTATAATCATATTGAGGAGTTAGTTAAACTGTATGGTGCATCAAGACTTGTTTTATCCACGGGATTTATGATGAAGTATCCTAAGTCCTCAATACTAAAGCTCCAGTTATCTAAGGTGCAGGATAAGGATAAGGAGGCAATATCATTAATTAACGCAAGTAGGCTTTATGGAGTAAAACCCTAAGAAGATGAATCACACGTCATTTTTAATTTCACCAGGAGATGAATAATGCACTGTAGATAAACTTTATTAAATTAAGCTAAGTTAGGTTAAGTAATGGTTAAGTGGCCTCCAGTTAATCCAGATGATGAGAAGTCTTTATTAGAAGCATTTAAGAGTGGCCGATGGGGTAGGGTTCCTGGCGGTGTTGTAGAGGAGTTTGAGAGAGAGTTCTCAAGGTACCATGAAGCTAAGTACGCGGTGGCGGTTACAAGTGGTACGGTAGGCTTATTCCTAAGTTACCTTGCTGTTGGATTAAATGAGGGAGATTACTTCGCATTACCTGCATACACCTTCATAGCCACTGCAACTGCCGGTGTATTACTTAGGGCTGTACCCGTTTTTGTCGATATTGATGCTGAAACCCTAAACATTAGTGTAGAGTCCCTTAAGGCAGTTCTTGAGCAGGATAAGGATGGTAAAATTAAGCTGGTGGTTCCAGTCCACTTCTCCGGCATACCCGCTGAACTTGATGAAGTTATTAATGAGGCTAGGAAGCATGGAGCTAAGGTAATTGAAGACGCGGCGCAGGCCCATGGAGCCGCGTATAAGGGCCGTAAGGTTGGGGCTATAGGTGAAGCAGGTGTCTTCAGCTTCCAGAGCAGTAAGAACATGACCGCTGGGGAGGGTGGGGTGATTGTAACTAATGACTACGAGATCTACATTAAGGCTTGGTCTTACCATAATGCCGGTAGGGAGATAAACGGTGAATGGTATATGCATGCGCTTATTGGGTGGAACTTCAGGATGACTGAACTTCAGGCAGCAATACTATTATCGCAGCTTAAACGCTATGATGATGAGTTTAAGGTCAGGGAGAGAAACGCTAGGTTACTTTATGAATTACTTGAAGGTAATGAGGACTTTAAGCCTGTTAAGCCGCCTACGTATGTTTCAAGTTCAAACCACCTCCTCCCAATATGGATTAGCAGTAGGTTAATTAAGCAGTACGGTAAGGCCAGGATAGTTAGCGAGGTTAATAATAGGGGAGGAGTTGTTGTCGAGGGTTACCCAATGCCGCTTTACAGGCAACCAGCCTTTAGGGAATCCTACTGGAAATTACCAGACTACTCTAGGTTAAACCTACCTGTCACTGAGGACGCATGTAGGAGGGTTATATGGGTACCTCAACACGTGTTGCTTAGCGAGGATGAGACACGTAGGACCGCTGAAGCGTTAGTTAGGGTGTCAAGGGAATTGAGGTGAATGCGGTAATACTTTAATATTGTTTTTTGCTGGTTTAGTATGCTTCTGTGTGGTGAAGTACATTACTTCAGGGTCCCTAGGGGTCTTTGGGAAGATAGGTTGCTTAAGCTTAGGCGGGCTGGGTTGAATTGCTTAAACACTTACTTTGCCTGGAATTATCATGAGGTTGAGCCTGGTTTATTCGACTTCTCCGGTGAGAAGAATGTGGATGAGTATTTAAGTAAGGCTGAGGAACTTGGCCTTAAAATAGTGGCTAGGGTTGGACCGTACATATGCTCCGAGTGGGATAATGGTGGGCACCCTGACTGGTTACTGAGTAGGGATTTAGTGCCGAGGAGCCTTGACTCATCATACTGGCCTTACGCTGAGAGGTGGCTTAGGGTTATATTACCGATTATTGTTAAGCATCAGGAGCCTAATGGTGGAGTCACCATAGTGCAGTTGGAGAATGAGTACTTTTGGGGTGATGCACCACTCCACATGAGGCTTGCCGAGTTGGCTAGGCAGATTGGAGTAACAGCTAAACTGTACACGAATGTTAATAGGTACGTTAGGAACACTATATACACTGACGCCCTAGACCTATACCCAAGCCCATGGGATCTAAACTCGGTTTTATGGAGTATTAAGGACCTTTTAGAGACCCAGGGTGGTAGACCTAAGATACTTGAGTATGAGGGTGGATGGTTCTCAACGATAAACAGACCATTACCAACATCTAGGGGTAGTTTCCCATCTGACTGGACTAGGATCCTCCTAGCAACTGCATTAGCCTATGGGTCAGATGTAGTGAGCTTCTACATGTTTCACGGAGGCACAAACTTCGGTTACTGGACTGGTAGGTGGATAACCACAACTTACGATTACGAAGCATCAATTAGGGAGTGGGGTGAGTTAAGTGATAGGTATTATAAGGTTAAATTGCTTACACCTCTAGCTGAACTCATTGATGGTAGTGAAACAGAGGGTGAATCGTATGATAATGGTAGGTTACTGGTTATTAGGCGTAAGGGTGATTTAAGGCTAAAATTCTACATTAACAATACTGAGGCTGAGTGGGTTGATGGCAATGTAAGGATTAAGGCTAGGGGAGTTAAGGTTATTCCAAGTAATTTAAGCATCAAAGGTATTACGGTCAGTGAAACTAACCTAAGCCTACTAACCGTTAGGGATAGTGATGTGTTACTTTACGGTGATGCCGGTGAGGAATTTACCATTAGGCTTAAGGGTGGTTTAATTAAGTCATGCTTAAGTGTTGAACATCATACTGAAGGTGACTCAGTGGTACTAAGTGGTAGGGTACCTGATGAATTAGGCGGCTGCTTAATTGAGGGTAAGGGTAATGTTAGGGTATTGATTTTAAGCGAATTATTCGCATCAAGAACCTGGATAATGAACGACTACTACGTTCCATCAAACATATACTTAATTAGGGGTGGTGATTACAATTCATTGTTAATTGAGGGTAAGGAGGGAGTTAACACGCTTTACTTACCGTTTAAGTCAAGTAGGGGTAGGTATGTGCCTGAATTGGATATGACTAGGATTGAGCTTAACGTTAATGTAAGTCAGCCTAATGTAACCATTACTCAAGTGACCAAGGGCTCAGTGGGCCTTAGGCGTATTCTTAAAATAAATGGCGTTAAGCCGCTTGAGGAGTTAGGATTATTTAAGCATGGGCTATACGTCTATGATTCTAGGCTTAACGTGAATGGTTTAATAGGCGTGGTGGCCCACGATTACGTTACGGTTATTAACAATGGTAGAGTTACCGCAAGCGGCTTCATATACGTTAAGGCTAATGCAAATGCCGGTGACTTAAGAATAATCGTTGAGTCAACGGGGCATCCTAACGATGGCGCCATACCCTTCTTCACCGGTTTACAGTCACCAGTGTTGGTTAATCAAGTTGGCAGTATTAAGGTTGATTCATGGGAATACGGTGCACTTGACTTATCCAGTAGGCTTAAGCCGGGTATTGCAACCAATTACAGTCATACCACCGTAATTAATAGGGAGATTAGGGAGTACTTACCTAGGGTTAAGTGGGTTAAGGATACTGGTGATTTAGGTAAGCCTAATAATGCAGTCATATACTATAGGGGTAGGGTTCACTTGAATGAGGCGAGGCATATTGTTCTCAGGATTAGTAAGAATGACCAGTGGGCAGCAATGGTTGTTTTCATTAATGGTGAGGAGGTCTATAGGGGACATGGTGATGACCCCTTCGAAACCACGGTATACGGTGGATTAAGGGTAGGTGATGTTGAGATTGTGATAGCGTTACTAAGGTATGGTATTAGGGAGGTTAACCCAACCCCAGGAAGCGTTGAAATTGACCTGTGGAGTAGCATCATTAGTGATTATGATTTAGGCCTAATGGAGTTAGGTGAAGTGAGAGAAGGGGCTCAATTACCATTAACTGTGAGTGAACCATCAACAATTAAACTCAGGTTCACTGTTGATAAGCCAAGTGATACTAATGCCCCATTATACACCGGGTTAAGTGGGAAAGTTCACGCATTAATATTCCTCAACGGTAAGTTAATTGGCCGGTATTACCCAGGTGGTTCACAGAGCATGTTCTACCTACCTGAACCATACTTAAGTAGGGAGAATGAATTAACCATACTAGCCACACCAGCCGAAGAAAACGCAACAGTAAACATAACGTTTAAGCCATACGCAGTAACGAAGATCATAAACCTAACACTATAAACCCCCACTCAACAATACTAAAACCATACCTATAATCAAGACAACCATGTTTAGCTAGTAGTTTAAACCCAAAGGACTTAGTTATTACCCACATTTCACGCAAGATGATGCAGGTACGTGGTAAAGTTAATAAACCGACGCGTAATGAATCAAGGAAAGGGGCCGTAGTCTAGCCTGGTTAGGACGCACGGCTTGGACGCCGCCACTGGGTACAGTTATTGCAAGCCCAGTGGGGTTGGAGTATGCCCGTGTGATCCCGGGTTCAAATCCCGGCGGCCCCACCATTATAAAGGTAAAGATCCCTCACTCTTCACGTTAACCAACCGCAACATAGTAAGGTCTCATTATTCATTGCTAGGATTATTTAAGAACTAATGAATTAATACGCATTAAAGAAGCGTAATGAGTTTCAAATGAGTGGGGCTTATTCAAGCTTATCATTACCCTTAGACGCTTGAGGCTCGATACATAGCATTACCAGTACTCTAAGCGCTTCCGCCCTTCCAAGTGGATCATCATTTAGCCTTCTCTCAGCCACTGTAACAACATCATTATCGTTTAGGCATTGAAGTGCAATTAGAAGTAGGTGACCACTTAATCTCTTCCTAGCTATTACCCTGGCTTCCTTAACTATGTCACTAATATCCACTTAATCAAGCTTAAGCATGTGGTTAATTAATCTTACACTCACTAACAATACAATATACTCAACTTAACCCTACTTAGTGAACCCTTATGAATTAACAGTAGGTGCATAATCTAATGACCCTCCACCTTAGATAGCAATGTTTCCGGCTGCACCGAAGGTTCTCTCACGGTTAGGTATCCTTAATAGGATTACTATTACTATTCATCATATGTAGCTCACTGCCCATTAGACCTATTGATATGAATAATGTAAAAATAAGCTAGTGCAAAGTTAAAATTTACCCGCATTCAAGTTGGTACCTCGTTTTCTCCTTAAAGAGCAAGAAAGTACTAGGATATCATTTAGATTGAGTGTCTCATAATTTGCCTTTAGCGTTTAATACCTTTATGACGTAACTGCCAACTACATCTAATGTATCATTTATGTTTATTAACGATGTATCAACCACTAGGTCGAATATTGATAAGTCGTTCACGTTTATTGAGTATATGGCCATGTACCTCCTCCTATTTGATTCCTCCCTTGTCTTAATTTCATTAATCGCATCATTAATGCTAATGCCCTCCCTACGTGCTAATCTACCTGCCCTGGACATCATGTCGGCCTTTAAATAAACCCTAACATCCGCATAATCCTTTATTATCCATGCGGCTAAATGCCCCTCAATAACTACTCTACCCTTCTTGGCTTCCTCAATTGATACTTGATCCACATGGAGGTCAATACTATGGTCCCTTTCAGCAAGCTCATGAAGCTGCATTAACGTTAACCCCCTCTCGGCCGCTGCCTTCCTAAATAATTCACCTATGGATATGAACCTGTAGCTTAACTTATCGGCAAGGAGTCTTGCTACTGTAGTCTTACCACTAGCCACTTGTCCACTTATTGCAATAACACCCATCTTCAAGCACCCATTAGCCTAACGGATAACTTCAAACCCATTGATAAACACTTGTGGCAAACGTAACCACCATATGGCCTACTAACTCTCCCACTAATAACCGAACCGCACACTGAACACCTAACGACTGATTTCTTAGCCATACTTAACGCAATCCTGGTTAAGCCGGTTTTTAAGCTTTAAATAACCAATACATCAAGTAACTTTCCTCATTCACAAACACATTTAGAGATTAACACTAGCGTATTCAATTCGATGGGTTTTTCACGAGGGCTACATTGATATAGCACCCTCCATACGGTACCTTTGCCTAGCCATGGCAAATAGGCTTCTCCATAGGAATACGCTTAGTAGTATAACGTTGATTGCAAGTATTAGGCTCATCGCCTCTAGCCCAATTATGTTACCTGTGGCTGTGTAGTAATCCATTAAGGCTGTGTATCCATTAACCATGTAAACCTTACCGTTAATGCCTTGAAAGTACTCGGCTATCTCAAGGCCACCCCAAGTTGAACCCACTGTGCTGGCTAACCCTGTTATTGTAGCTGGCATTGCGCCTGGTATCGCTAGCTTAGTTAACTTATACCATGTTGATAAGTTTAAGTTATTAGCCACATCCCATAGACTCCTCGGTATAGTCTTCATCCCTACATACATGTTGTATATTACGTACCAGGCAGTACTAAGGAAAGCAACTATGAAAACCAGGATCTCCAGTGAAATCCTTAAACCAAGCCTAATTGCTAGGTAAGTTACGAAGGGTATCGCCACTAGGGGTAAGTACGCTGAGACTGGGATTGAGGCTAAGACTTCCAGTATCGGCAGTATCATAGCCTCTAATTTAGGCCTAGTCACCATTAGGTAGTTTACTGGGATTGCAACAAGCATTGCAGTTACTGTTACCAGTAATATTCTAAACCAGTCTAATCCAAGGTAATATAGGTACGTTACCCAATTATCATATATATTAATCATTATTGGCAGCCACGTGGTACTCCATGATGAGTAAATGCCATATACTATAAAGGCAAACAGTAATGAACCAATGCCTACTGCAATGTACTTATCAAACCTGGTTAAAACATTCACTGGCCTTGGCCTCACAGTTAACCTATGGTATATTGAATAACTTGTAGCCCTAACGAAAGTTGGTATTAATGCTCTCTCTGCAGCCGTTATCCTCCTAATATACCTCATGTTCCTAGCCAATGAAGCCCTAATTCTACTGGGTGTTTGCCTCCTTACCCCAGTCCTCATAGCCTCAGCGTAAGGGTCGTAACTGTATTTAACAGCCCAATTAACGAAGGGCCTAAGTACCCCGAAGACAGCGACAATAACCATAATCACTAGTACCATTAATGCCACTATGGCGTCAAACCACATACCCATGTTAACCCAACTGAATATTAATGAGCCTATACCAAACACGTGGTAGCTCTTGGTGCCTAGCGCAATGACCTCACTGACCGTTATGTAGAATAATCCATCAGCGAAGCTTACCAGGACATTCCCAGCCACTCGAGGTATTGTGGCTGGTATGTATAGTTTACTGAATTTAGCTATGAACGATAACTTATACATGTTGGCCACATCCTCAAGGGACTGGGAGATCGTCTTAATTGACTCATATTCCCCAACCCAAATGTTCCAAACTACGGCAGTGAAGACGAGGAAGTCCACGGCTAATTCAACACCAAAATAACCCCTTATACTACTTATGAAGAAAACCAGGACTATTGGGAAGAATGTTATTACCGGAACAGCCTCCAGTGTCTGGGTTACTGATAGGAACACCCTCTCCACTAAGCCATTCTTAGCTGCGGCGTATCCAAGGAACCAGCCAGTGATTATGGAGGCGATGATTGTCACGGCAACCCTAGTGAACGTTGCAAGGGTTGCTAATAACGAAATGGCGACTACGCCTAAGGAGCTCATTTACTGTTCACCTTAACCACACTGGTAAGCTCCATGGATTTAGATATCTCACTGTAAAGCATGTCTAAGTATTCTTGGAACTCCTTATCCCTAGGTGACCTAGGTCTAGGTAAGTCAATACTTATATCGGCGATGACTGTTGCGGGTCTACCGCCAAGCACAATGACCCTGTCACTGAGCTCAACCACCTCCCCGAGGTTATGGCTAACCATCAATATTGCCTTAACTGTTGATTCCTCATTAAAAACCATATTATATATTTCACTTTTAAGACCCTCGGCGGTTATCGCATCAAGGTTAGCGAAGGGCTCATCCATGAGCAGTAAAATAGGTTGAGCAGCTAGGGCCCTCGCAATCGCGACCCTCTGCTTCATTCCCCCACTCAACTCCCTTGGGTAATAATTCTCAAATCCACCTAACCCAACTAACTCTAGGTATCTCCTAGCCAACTTAACTCTATCATCCTTACTAAGCTTCTTATGAAGTAGGGCTATTTCCACGTTCTCCAATGCCGTTAACCATGGAAATAGGGCGAAGTCTTGAAATATCATTGAGATTTTAGGAGTTGGACCCTTAACTTCATCACCCATTAGTATTACCTTACCTGTATCTGGTTTCCTTAATCCAGCTATAATCCTTAATAGGGTTGTCTTCCCAGTCCCCGTGGGCGCTACTATGGATACGTACTGCTTCTCGTAGACTGTGAAGGACACGCCCCTAAGAACCTGAAGAGGACCCCTCTCAGTCCTATAGCTGAATGAAATATCCACAAGCTCCAAGACGGGGGATACTGGGATGATCCCACCATGCCAAGGTAACTATAGAGTTTATAAATCTAACCTCATGTTTTCATCACAGTAGACCATTAATAACACTAATGATGATTTCAAGCAACTGCATCTGGTGTTTACGTTATTAACTATGAGAAGGCGCATTAAAGGAAAACCTTAATAGAAAACACAATGCGACTTACCTTTAAGACAAGTGTTTACCTAGTCCTCATTATTTTCCTATACCCTGCCACATCCCAAACCTCAACCTGAACACCCGGCTCAAGCTTCCCCTTGGCCTCATCCTCAATGTAACTACTCGGTATTTCAAAGGTTTGATAATTCCTAAGATCCATTAACTGAACACTATCACCAGTAATGGATATGACCTGCGCAGTGAACTTCTCAATTACAGGAACCTCCACGGCAGCATCAGTTGGGACAACTATGGTTCTCTTAACACCATCAATAACGCCAATACCTACTATTCTAGCCTTAGCGCTACCATGCTTCCCTGTCTTACTCTTCTCAACCTCAACAACCCTGCAAGGCATGTTATCTATCATAATGTATGAACCCTCCTTAATGTCTCCTGCAGAAGCAGTTCTAGTAGACACTTGGCTTCACCAACATACCCCCTTTTCCAAGTATTTAAATAGTTAGCTTTAATGAACCATTATTACGCTAGTTAAAAACCATAACCTAGTACCTTAGAGTTAGGCGGCTTGAATTTTAATTAAAAGAAAGCGTAAATTACCATGAGGACAAATGCATAATGGGGAATAGTGCTAAGAAGTGGCTTTTACTGTAACTGCCTTAAGGGAATTAGGGTTGGCGTTATGCTTACGACTAAAATCCTTATTAAGCTTAGGTTGGTTAGTTTGCGATGGATGTTGAGGACAGGGTTAACTTAGCCTTAAAGTACCCAACTGAGGAGTTACTAACAGTGGAGGAATTACGAAATTACTTTGAGACTGGGGAAACCCTTAGGCATTACATAGGCTTTGAGATATCCGGTTACATTCACATAGGCACTGGGGTAGTAAGCATGTATAAGTTAGTTGATTTGCAGAAGGCTGGAGTCAAGGTATCCATACTACTGGCTGATTTACACTCCTGGCTGAATCATAAACTAGGCGGTGACCTAGAGGTGATAAGGAAGGTGGCTGTAACCTACTTTAAGGAGACTTTAAGGAAATCCATAGGTATACTTGGTGGTGACCCAGACTCTGTGGACTTCATACTGGCCTCTAACCTTGTTGAGGAGAGGCGAGAATACTGGGTTCAGGTCCTTGACTTAGCTAGGCAAGTATCGTTATCTGACGTTAGGCATAGCTTAACCATAATGGGCAGAACATTCACCAATACTGCCAAGATGTCTTGGTTAATATACCCGTTAATGCAGGTTATTGACGTGTATGCCTTGGGAACGCACATTGCGCATGGTGGTGTTGATCAAAGGAAGGTCTATGTTTTAGCTAGGGATGTTTACGACAAGATCAGGCTAATGCCATTAACCCTTGGGGGAAGGGCTGTGAAGCCGATAATTCTACTACACCACCTCTTACCATCATTAACCATGACTGGTAAGGAAAGTAGACTTGACTTATCTGAGACTAAAATGAGTAAGTCAAGGCCTGAAACCGCAATATTCCTGCATGATTCGCCTGATGATGTTGCAAAGAAGATTAGGAACGCCTATTGTCCACCTAAGGTAACCGAAAATAACCCAGTAATTGAGCTAGCTAAGTTATTCTCATTTAGGGAATCCAGGAGGAATCCCTTTATTGTCAAGAGGCCTAGTGAGCATGGTGGTATGGTGGAGTATTGGACATTCGATGAGTTAACTAGGGATTACTCTGAGGGGAAAATTCACCCACTGGATCTTAAGAATGCCGTAATTGAGGAGGCTGTTAAATTCATGGAGCCTTACTGGAAATGGTTCAGTAATGGTGATGGAGCCAGGTTATTAAATGAAATGAGCAGTATGGTTAAAATAACGCGTTGACTACATTACGTAGATTAACATTACCCATATTAATTAATGGCGTGTACTTAATAACCTTTAATCCGATTTTCGGATTAGTTATGAGGAGCCTAATTAACGCATCAATGTGATTGTCGTAGTCAGGTACCTTAACCTCCACGTGGCTTTCACTAATCTCCCTTAATGCTCTTTCAATCAACTCAACATTATTGTAGAGTATGCTGGATAATGTTGAGTACACCTTAGCTAGTTTACCCAATGTACCACTAAGCATACTACTGTAACGTTCAGCAGCACCATAACCGGATTCATGAATAATCCTAGCTAAGATTAGGGAAGTCAACATACCTGTTACAATCCCCCCACCGGTTAGCGCCTTAGTCACACCGGTTGAATCCCCCACTGTTGCTATTCGCCCATAACCGTAGTTAACATTAGATGAACCTAACACAATCTTCCCTCCGAAAACCCTCCTGGGTGTTACGTTAAACTGATTAATTACCTTCCTAAACCTTAAACCAACGATACTAGTATCGTCAACAACACCTACTCTGAATTCCCCATTACCCTTTGGGACTATCCATGTGAAGAACCTGCTACTATACTTACCATTAAAGAACACAATAATGTGATGGTCATCATTAACCATATTCCTTAAGTAGGGTGAGTAACCATCAACCTGTATCCCACTAACCGTGATTAGCCTAGTGCCAAGTAACCGTCTACTCAATACGTTTCTAGCCCCCTCACCAATAACCACTAGGTCGAATGAATCCTCAAATCCACCATTACCCTTAACCACGCCTCTACTGCTAACATCAATTACCCTTACCCCCATGTGCTCCATCCTTAATGATGCCTCACCATGCAAATACTCCTCAAGCCCCGGCCTATTCAGCATGGTAACCCTACTGTTAGTGAACCTTAGTAAAACCCCGGTTGAATGCAAGTCAGTGGTTACTGTTAACTTATCGTAGTAATTATCAAACACCCTTCTACTTATCCCCAGCGTAATGGCCATTTTCTCACTGACCAACCCAGTGCAGTGAAGCGGTAGTCCAAGCTTACTATCCTCCTCAATCAAGTGAACATCCGCCTCACTCCTAAGTAGCCAAGCTAGGAAAAGGTTACTTGGACCAGCGCCAATTAAACCAATCTTCACGGTACACCCATGCGTTACACTCATTTAAAGGTTACATACACCCTCAGGAAACTTCACTGGGTTAGGATTATGAAGTAGAGACTCAAAGTTAAGCATCATGGAATTAAAAATAACTTTAAGTACGGTTTATAAATTTGAATATTGAGCATTAAACCAGTGTCCTGGAAGGAGCTTAGGGATCCAATACATGGCTGGATTAGGCTAAGCACTGATGAGGCTAGGTTACTTGATGATGATGTGTTTGTGCAGAGGCTTAGGAGAGTGACTCAAGATGGTATGGCTCATTATGTTTACCCATCAGCCAGGGGAAGTAGGTTTGAGCATAGTTTAGGCACAATGCACTTGGCTACATTAATAGCGGAAAGAGTACTGAATGAGACTGATGGGCACAACATTAGGTCCTTAATGGATGCTATTGGGCTTCATGATGAAGGAACCAATGCGATAAAGCAGTACGTTAGGTTAAGTGGGCTGCATCACGATATTGGCCACCCACCATTATCGCATGTCCTTGATGGCTATGTAGCACCATTAGTTAAACCTGAGCAGCCGCTTTACACTGCGGGATTAGGAAAGGAGCATGAGGTGGCTGGCTTAGTGATAATGGGTTCAAGTAGGTTCAGAAGCATAATCAGTGGCCTGGGTATTGATGCAAGCGTGCTCAGGTTAATAACATTCTATAAGTTGATTAAGCGTGCAAGGCTAGCTACTCAATATGGCCTAGTTAAACTAGAGGTAAGTATCCCTGAAGTTAAGCTACTGGGTAATATGGGGGATGAGGAGGTGATGCTTCTAGAATCTCTGGCATCAATAATCTCAGGAGGTATTGATGCTGATAGGCTTGATTACACGCTCAGGGATCTTTACTTCACTGGTGTTGGATCTGGAAGTGGGGCTATTGATATTGCTAGACTTGTTAATTACCTGCATTTGGGTAAAGGCATGTTAATATTCGATGATAAGGCTAAGGCATTCCTGGAGGGTTACGCAATAGCCAGGTATAATCTTTATAAGTGGGTTTACATGCATCATAAGGTTCTTCAATATGATGAAATGTTCAGGGAAGCCTTCAGAAACGTAATAATGCTTGAGCAGGCTAAGGACTTTAAGAACGCTGCGCTTAGCTTCCTTAATGGGAACCCCAGCGAATACGACTTGGATACATACACTGATGAATACTTAGGTGCAATATTGAGTGAAACTTACCATAAAGGATTACTCAGTGGTTACGTTAGGGATTACGTGAACTCCATATTGCATAGAAAAACCAGCATGAGGGCCTTATGGAAGAGGGATGAAGATTACATTATGGCTTTTGGACTAGGCAATGCAGTAATGCTTAATAAGTATATTGATGAGCACTTAGAGTTAAATGGATTAAACTGGGTTAATGAGTTTAAGACCCAGGTAGCCAGTGAAATGAGAAGAGCCCTTAACTGTAACTGCAGGGTACTGGTTTCCACGGCATCCTTTAGTAATGACATAAACACCTTTGTTAAGAACAATGATGGATCATTAATAACCATTACTGAGGCATCTCCCTTAATAAAGGCCATTGATAATGCATGGGAGCAGACCCCACATGTATTCCTATTCATGGATCCAAGTGAACTAAGCAGTAACAGTGTAGAGTTAAGTAAGGCAAGGAGTACTGCCGTAAGGATTTTAATGAATATGGTGACTACTGGCTCCTAAGATAATTACTATCTAGACGAGTTATTTGAATAATGGTTAAAAACACAGCCTACAATGGCTCAAGTGATCACTGAGAGTTACATAAACGTGGGTAACTTCAGGGTAAGGTACTTGGAGAGCGGGGATGGTGAAACAACACTCATAATAGTACCCCCACCTAACACGTCAGCTAATAGGTTCATGAACACTATTAGGGAGACGACCGCCGCTGGATTCAAGGTGATCCATGTTGACCTCTCCTCAGCACCAGCAAACATGAGTAAGGTAAACAAGGTTGCGGCATTATCGTTAATTGCAAGCACTATTAATAGCAAGAGAACCATATTAGCTGGGATTGGGCAAGGTGGTGGAATTGCCCTTGATTACGTTATTCAAAGTAGGCATAATGCGCTTTCCGGTATAGTACTTATTTCAACACCTAGGGTGATTAACTACATTGATAAGTTACCTAAACTCAACATGCCTATGTTACTGATTTACAGTATTAATGATCCTAATGCACCTGTTGAGGAAGCTAATGCGGTTAAGTCGGTTATTAAGAACGCTAGGTTAACGTTAATTAATGGTGATTGGTTAAGTGAAATAAATAAGGTTACTCAACTAATGGTCTCCTGGGCGCTTGAAATAACTAAGCCTAAAACTACTTAAAAAGGCTTCTGATGGCGAAGTAGGATACTGAAGCTACTGCAATACCCACTAGTAAGGCTAATATTAAGCCGTAATTCATTAACGAGTCCTCATTAATGAGTGAACAGTAAGCTGTAATAGAACCCCCTCCTGACGTTAACTTAATTGAATTACCCCTGATTACTGCTGGGTTAAGGGTAAGGCACATTAGCGTGTGCTTACCTATGCTTGAGTTAAAGGCAACGTAGTCGCTACTGTTAGATGACGCATGAACATATATTAGTGAGGACATGCCTGGCAGCGAGTACTTAAATACTATGTAGTGGAAGATGCAGACAGTATGGTTAGTAACACCCATGACCCCCCATGCACGTATATCTACTGATTGGGCATTAGTGGTTATGTTAACGTATCCTAGAGTCGTATTTAAGGTTAATGAACACTGCTGGGCATGGGCCATAACTGCTAATCCAAGTACCATCAACAGTATTAGCGGGATGACTGTAATTAGTCTCATGGCTTAGGGATCTCCACACTTGGGTCTATTAAATTTTCCTGCTTAAGCCTATTGAGAAACTTATACATGTGCAGCCTAATGACCTTTGAACCGCATTTACTGCAGTATAGCTTACCCTCAATTATTAACCCAACATCCCTACTACCACAGACTGCGCAAGCCCACTTACCCTCACTACTCATAAATTATGTTAATGCTAATTATGAGTTTAAATACTTTACAGATCTATTAAAGTTAATAAGGACGCATTCACTAGTACGCTTTAGAACCTAAATAATCAAGTGCCTGAAACATGAATGATCTTAGCTCCAATGAGGACTCTTCAGCAAAACACTTAATTACCTTGATTTAACTGGGCTTTTATGAGGAGGTCTTTAGACCTTGCAGTGTGGGTAATAGCATTCATAATGCTGCTGGTGGTATTTGGATTCACTTACCTGGGTTATAAGGGTGGTTACCCGCATAGGTATGCGTATGAAGCCTTTGGTGTTGATTTAATACTTTTATTTGCGCTAATATATGGTCTTTACGTAACTATAAAGCCCAGTAAAGTTAAGTGAGCATTAATTAACCAGGGCTTCCTAAGGCTGGATACACTAGGTACCTTGTTCCATTAATCATAACTATCATGCAGTGTTCACTTAGGCTAACCTCAATATTGCTTACGTTAACCTTAATTGCACCTGTATCATTAAGGCAATTAAGCGCGCTTAAACCAGTACTTAATATTTCTGATGAGGAGTAGTTATATGACTTGAAAAGACCCATTAGGATCACTGTAATTGAAACTACTATGGTGAATGTAGTCAATAGCACCAGTGCCGCGACTATACTTGAGAGACCACGCATAATCCATAATGCGTAAACTGAGCCTTAAGGCCAGTGAATATAGGGTAATGGTTAATTCTTCATGCCCCTACTTAAACTATACGCTAATACTAGCTAAGTTTATTTGGCACCAATAATGCATGTGTCACTAGCTAAACCCACCGGCAATATACTGGCCAGTAAGGTAATGGTAAACTTAGGCATTAAGACTCTTATTGAGTATAGGGGCATTGGCGGCATCATTCAAGTTTTCCTAATTGATCAAGTCCCAGAGTACTTGGCGTTAATTGACCCATCATACTTTGAGGAGTGGATTAAGCTCGGTAAGAACCCTGCTAAGTTGACTAAGGTTTACCGTAGGGTTTTAGGTAAATTAGGGCATAAGCCTGATGATGAACACTTCAGTGGTCTTGTAAAAGCCATTATTGATAGGTGGCTTAATGCCTACGGTTCAGTGACTCCATTACTCATGGATGATGATATAACGGACATCTACATTGATACCAATGGTGTTAGGGTTAACCATAGGGATTATGGGCTATGCTTTGTTAGGTTAAGTGAAGTTAAGGTAATTAGGCCCATTAGGCTAATCCCAATGAGGCTTACTGAATCAACATTAACAGTAAGGGATTTGGTTAATCGAGTGGCTGTTAATGCGGCTAAAAGAACCAGGACACCTATAACAGCCTATATGCCGTTAGTATCAGTAACCGACCCTGAATACAAGGTTAGGTTCACGGTGTCTACAATGCCTGTGTCTCAAACAAGCGTGCATGTTAGGATACTGCCGAGTAAACCCTGGACATTACCTATACTTGTTAAACTGGGTATGCTTACTGTTAATCAAGCTGCATTACTGTGGAAACTGGCTGACGAGAAAGTACCCATACTTATTGGTGGATCCATGGGTTCAGGTAAAACTAGCCTTGCTAATGCAATAGCCATAATGCTTAAGCCTAATATGCTGAAAGTGCTGGTAATGGATGTTGATGAAATGAACTTACCAGGTCATTTATCCGTTAAATTATTTGAAAGAAAATCCTTCGGCTTGGGTGTTAAACCTATAACTAAAGATGAGTTAATAGCCCACGCATTAAGAATGGGTGCTGACTATGTCATTGTTAATGAGGTTAGGGAACCAGAAGAGGTTAAGGCATGGTTAAACGCAGTGACTACTGGGCATGGAGGGATTACAACATTCCACGCTGATAATTATCAACAGATGGCTAGGAGACTTTCAGTTCTAGCTCCTGGCTCTGAGGAGGTGTTGAAGAACATGGTAGTAGTGATAGTGGGTTCTGAGCTCATACCGACGAGCATTGAGGGTAATTTAAAGGTTATGAGGAGGCTTAGGTACGTTAAGGACATTATAGTACCCAGTGAGGTTAATGAGGAGTACTTAGGCTTTAAGGATGACTTACACCTGAGGAGGAACGTTATAGGGAACTTAATGGATGCGTCAATTGACCAACTCCTATCAACGATAGGTAAACTCTACTCTTAGGTATTCCCACTAAGGATAAGCGTTATTAAGGTATACTTGAAGTAGTTAACGTGAGTTGGAGCCTACTCACTGCCCTTAGGGAGAGGCCTGAGGAGGTTAAGAGGATGCTTAAGTGGAGAGGGTATGATGAATCAATGGTTGATCAATTCAATTCCCTTGATAACAAGTGGAAGAGCATTAAAGCTAAGACTGATGAACTTAGGCATAAGAGAAATAGCTTAAGCAGTCAAATATCTAAGGCTCCTCCGGAGGCAAGGGGCCTAATGATAGAGGAGGCTAATAGGGTTCTTAAGGAGCTTGAGGGCCTTAACGCTGAACTTAAGAACATTGAGGATGAAAGGGATAAGCTACTTAGGAGATTCCCAAATTTACTTCATGAGTCAGTCTACTTAACGTGTCCAAATGAATCAGCCGAATCAATAACCCTGAAGTACTTTGGGGAGCCAAAGGCCTGGAGGGGATACTTAGGTGAATTAAGCGGCTTCAGCGGCCTTGAATTTAAGATTATTGACTGGCAACCTGTTGGGCATGCAGATATGCTTGAGCGTGTTCTCGGCCTTGGTGACACAACTAAGGCTGGTGAGGTGGCTGGGAGTAGGTTCTTTTACCTCTTCGATGATGTTGCTTGGCTTAACCTAGCCCTATCCCTATATGCGGTGGATTTCCTAACACAAAGAGGATTTAGGTTAGTTATGCCGCCTCACATGCTTAATTACGATGTTATAAGCTCAGTAATAGACTTCGAGGCCTTTAAGGATGCAATATATAGTGTGGATAATGAGCAACTTTACCTAATAGGTACGGCTGAGCATCCATTAGCCGCACTATACCGTGGTAGTGAACTACTTGAGAAGGACTTACCAATACTCCTAGCTGGCTTCTCACCATCGTACAGGAAGGAGGCTGGGGCGGGTAATAGGGACTTGAAGGGCATATTCAGGGTTCATCAATTCTACAAGGTTGAGCAATTTGTCTTCACATTACCTGAGGAGAGCTGGAATTGGCATGAGAAGCTTCTGAATAACCTAGTGGACATATGGAGTAGCCTCGAATTACCCTTCAGGATTGTCTTAGTGTGCCCAAGGGAAATGTCTAGGACAGCCGCTAAGCAGTATGACTTAGAGGCTTGGATGCCTGCTCAAGGCATGTTTAGGGAAATGGCATCATGCAGTAATGTAACTGACTGGCAGTCATATAGGCTTGGGATTAGGGTAATTAGGAAGGGTATGAGGAGGGAGTATGTTCATACCCTAAACAGTACAGCCATAGCCGTGGAGAGAACCATAACCGCAATACTTGAGAATAACCAGGAGGAGGATGGTACAGTAAGAATACCTAAGGTACTCAACAAGTACCTAGAAGCCTTCCCCAAGGCTCCAAGAGACTACATACACCCTAAGGCTAAGATAGTGAGAGATAGTAGCGGTAAAATAGTGGATATTGTTAAAACTTAGCCTATAAGCAAATTAAGTTAACTAATAGTTGCCGCAGGGGCATTTTCATTGCTTAAAATTAAGCCTACGCTATCCTCTCGATATTAGGAAAACAACATACCCATTACCCTCTTAGCCATACCCAAGGTATCCCAACATAATCATACCATCGTTGCTTCCCAAGTCGATAGCACCGTAGCCTACTTATCCTTACCTAAATTGATGCGAGCTACCCTGCCTTTCAAGGCGGGTCTTTACCTTACCCTTAGCCCATGCTAGGGGTGATGACTTACAGGTAGTCGAGTCGGCTCCTAGACCCGTAAACCAGTTAAAGCTCTATAGCTCCATGTTTAAATACCCCCACCATGAACGGTGAAGTTTCAAGAACGGTTATAATTATTCATAATTAATTGCGCGCATTTCCCCTTATGCTTAGTAATGGCCTTAGTTAATAAGTCTTCAGCAACCTCAATGATGCCTTGGTCAATATTCCTCATGTTCTTTAATGATTTAAGTGAATCCATGAGCATGCTAATACCCTCACATTCCCTCCTTTCATATGGCTTCTCCTTAACTAAAGCCCTATACTTAGCCATAGCTACTTGTCCCTCTTCACGTTTACCAATCTTAAACGCTGCCACGGCTAGGCTATGCCAACTGTAGGCGTAGTTAGGTTCCTTTTCAATTGACTCCTTAAATAACCTATAGGCCAACTCATACTTACCCAGCTTAAAGGCGCACCACCCACCCCAGAGTAGGCTTGATGCATCGCCTTGTCTTAGGTTTAATTCAAGAGCCCTCTCGTAAGCCTTCAATGCCTCACTCTTGTTGCCAGTTGCCTCAAGGCATATGGCTAAACCATGCCATGCCCCTGGTATTTCAGGGCACCTAGATAAATACCCCCTGTAGAGCTCTAACCCATGAGAATACTCCATTAGGCATATTGAAGCTTCAGCAGCTTTATAGAGCGCCTTACAGAAGTCTACACTCATAGGCTAGGAGAAGTATCCTACTTATAAATATTACCCCGAAAAGCAAACCACCACAAAATAACACATATAATCAATACCATGGCTTAGAGATTAGTGCAGAGGCTTGAATCATTTACTTGGATTAAGTACTAAGGTTTAGGATGAACATGGCGTCTCCACGGGTAGTGGATATACGCCTATTGGCCCCTGCGTATAGTAATTTATGCTTTGTTCACTTACCTGAGGGTTACCTGTTGGGTTGAATTGAAGTATGAAGTAGATTGAACTTTGGAAGGCTTCCCATAAACCACCATTACTAGTACTGTAGCACACTAGGCCACTTGACCAATACACTGGTGAAGCAGCGGTATTAACAGTACTTGGATTAATCTGCCAACTACCCTGGAAATCAGTAACACCAAAACCAACAGGGTAGTAGGCGTTTGCCTCCGTGGATGCGGAGGTGCAGAACCAGTTAGGATTCTCAACACCAATAAACCATGCTAAGTTAGCCGTCATTTCAGGTCCTCCAACGATGGTTAACGTTGAGGTTAATGAAGCAATTGGATCACCAGCCACCTCAGCTTCATATAGGAACTCAAGAGATTCACTAGCGAGATCCAGAATTAACTCAAGCTCAGAGTAGCTAAACCATGAGCAACCAGTATTACTGGGTTGGGCAGCGCTGGTAGCGCCAGTCCACGTCATGTATGAATTGTAGCCGTTTAAAACATCAATGGTGTAACCCGTAGTCATATTGATGCCGACATTGTAGTACTGAAATGATCCACTATTAGCATAAGGATTACTACCACTAACATAATAGTTACTGAACCCCAGGTAATTAACTGAGATAGTATTGCCCTCACCCTGATAGTAATTCGCACCTAATATGCAGTAATCAAATGCGTATTGGTTATTGGTTTCTGAATCAGTATAAGATTGCTGACCAGTTGCAATAAGCCAATTATTACTACTAAGATATCCTCTGGCTACTGAGCATGGATCTTGGTTCACGTAAGTTGGATCACTAGGTGATCCTTGGGTTAATGGTGTGGTTGAATTAGCCTTAACCCATTCCTCAATTAGCCCATTAATAGTTAATACATATCCCATACGCACTTGTATAGGACTAACCACCAGATAGTTACGTCCACCAAAGGCAATAATATATGCTGGCCCATTCACATGCATAACTGGGTATCCAATTATATGACTCCTGAAGTGCTTGCCCCAGGCAACTGAGGCAACATCCTCAAGAAGTGGGACTATTCTGGGATGGTTAGTGTAGAGGATCACCAGGTCACCATGCCCAATGGGTGTCTCAAGTAACTCCGCAAGTTGACTGGGAGTTAACTGCGTGACTCCACTGACGTAGTCCCAGTCAATGATAATAATTGATTCGTTAGGTAAGGATGATAATTGACTAATATTAATAGCCTTAACTAAAGCTGGTGAAGAACTAATGTTAATTATTGAACGAATGAACCAGCCAGGGCCTATGATATAAGTGACTGTAGGTAGGGCTAATGATTGACCCTTAACCGACTCATTAATGCTATACCTATATGAACTGAAGCCGTATTTAATGTTTTGGATAGCTTCCCTAACAGTGTTAGGAATCTTACTTACAGTAGTAATGTAATTAACTGCGTTTAAGGTTATGATTAATGCCGCTAACGCCAGCATTACGCTAGCAATAATTAACCTAGCGCTGGGCATAGGAGCTATACTGGTAAGGGGTATATATAACTCTATGAAGGGACATTAGCATTCGAGCTACTAATCGCACTAAGTAAAGACACTAATATTAATTGCTGTTACTAAAAACCCTAGGTCTGTGTCTTTAATGTACATCGCACCAGGTCAATGAATTCCTCCTTGGTTAAGTAGTGAAGAATGATGAAAGACTACAAAGGTCACTGAACTCTAAAATTTAAATCGTATTTATACTGTATTCATATATAACCTGTTAGTTACCGTGGCTACCATTGAAGATTTAATGAAATTAGCTAATACCTCCTATTTGTGTATTAGTATCAAGAACCCAATTTTCCTATCATGAATCCTCAGCTATGGTAGTCATCTTCACATGGGAGTGTTTAAGCAAGGCTCCTTATTAATTCATAGCTACGCTACTCTTATCATTGCTTCTATGAGTAAGGAAATATTGCTATATATGGTTTTCTTAACCTATAATTGAAGTTACGCATAGTTATTAGTTGCATGAAGTCTGTGTAACTTATGGCGTTTCTTGAGGACTTAAGTACCTTTTTATCATTGGTCACCAACTTCATGCCGATGCTCTCCGCTACATATACGTAACTAGTGTCGTAGACGTCAAACCTCTATCTGTCACGACCTTAAATACCTCAGTTAACGGTAGATCACCAAGAACATTAATATGCCTAAGGAGCCTCTGCATATCATTAATAACCCTATCTGGATCACTGATTTTCCTAAGCAGGTATGTCTCCTTCCATAAAGCGTTTCCAACCTCATAAATAATTAGGTGTAGTATGCGGATTCTGCTGAGAAGTATCTTATCAATAACCTCACTATGCTGAATCAACGAGAATATGGCTGACGCGTCAAACAAATAATCATCTTGCATCCCTATTTCCCCTAATTAACCTAGTCCATTCTTCATCATCAATACCACAGAGTAACTCCCTTAACTCACTAGCAATGCTCCTCATCTCCTCCCTCTCCTTCTCCCTAATTGCATTCTCGAGCACCTTCTCAACAATATCCCTAATATTTATGCCAAGTTGTTCAGCCCTTTCCTTCAGCTCCCTCCTAACCCTAACACTAAGAATTACAGTAGAGCCCATACACGTAATACTGAATATTGTAATATAAATTCTTCGTATACTATGAAGTATCTACAGCCATAATAACCAAGTATCATCATCCATATTCTTCAATAGGTAACATAAAATCTCACCCTTTTGGGTTTGGGGTTACGCATTAGTTAATTTAGCTAGCATAAATGGTGGCCCAATCTTCGGTAATAGTGGCATATACCCATTACCTACATCCTCCCACCTAGTTAAGACCTATAATGAGACTAAGGGATTCTGGAGTTCAGTTTCATTGTGGCTAATAGTCATTGACTATTAGTAACTTGGCTTCATTACTCCTTCCTCGCCTTCCCGTGTCGTCTGTGGGTTTGGCTTCCTTTGAGAGTATGGAGGGGTTTCATTGGGTGCCTTCCTTAAGGCTTCAGCGGCATCCTCCAATTAAACATCACCATAAAGATTTCATAAATTTCCTGCCATAATACTCTAGCCCACTTGATCACATTAAGGAGATTAAAAGCAATCAAAAACAACGAATAGCCACGTAAAAAGCGTTACAGACTATTAAAGCTGAAAATATGAGCTTCTACATTGAGGCATTATGGGCATAAGATATACCAGTTATGATATTAACACTGCAATTAATGGTTTTCGTCAATTGAATACGCATCTGCAAATATTCTCAGTGCCTCATCCTCAGGGATCCCGTACTTCTTAGCAATCTTAAGAATTCTATTCACGGGAGCTGGGTGAGTTAAGTAGACATTCTCAATAGGGCCGAATCTAAGGGGCATCATGGTGGCCTTTGTTAGTTTGCCTAAGGCGGAAATATATGCCCTTGGGTTGAAACCAGCCTTGGCCGCATCCGCGTCAGCCTGGGATTCAAGTCTCCTCTGAACAAACCTAATGATGGGTATAAAACCACTAAGGAACACTACTATGATTACCGGAGCTGACCAAATGGGAAAGGATTTGGATGCTGCGTACGATAATGCTAGGCTAAAGGAGGCTAATATTGTAATTATTAAAATGGTTAATGCATTAATGTGCCTATGCCTAATGTGGCTAACCTCATGAACCAGAACTGAGTAAAGTTCCTCTGTCGTTAACATATTCATTAGGGATTCAGCCACTATAATCCTGTTTCCACTTATGGCTACGGCGTTATACCTAGATCCCATTATGTGCTCTGAGACGTAAGCCTTAGGTGGATTACCTAAACGCCCCATCTTAACCCAAATATCATTAACCATATCCTGAACTCTTGGGTCACTTGTTAATTTACCGTAAAGTAGCCTAGGGCCTAGGTTAGCTATGATTGCATTAAGGGCCAGTGTCATTGACGCAAAGACTACAGCAAGTATCGCGCCTCTAAAGAACCATGGGCTATTACTTAACTTAATGAATGTGAACCATGATGCGAAACCATAGACCCCTCCAGTTAGAAAGATTGAAATTAGTATGATAGCGCTGAACTTCCTCAAAGCCTTCTCATCAACAATATTACTCCATTTATCCTTAATAAGCCTCTTTAGCGCATTCACGTAATGACGCTGAATAAGCGATGTAGACACTATAGCTAAAACTACTGGGGTAACAATGCTTAAGCCAAGATTCCACTGGTAGTCACCTATGATTGGCCTCAGTACGTACAATAGGGGCTCAAAGTACAGTAAGCCGGCGCTAAGACCTATGAGGAAGAGTATTAGCCATATTATCTGTAGTGGGAACGACGTAATTATGGAAAATGAGTATATTTGTGCGGTTTTAGTTGAGGTTATCTGTTTCTTCAATGCCATCCTTCCAAACACCGCGATTGTGGGTATTTGCCACGTTAAGAGTAGTATGGATAGGGCGAATAAAAACCAGTCAATACCCATGTAGGCTACGGTTAAGTTACCTTGACTAAGGCTAACACTAATTAGGATTATTTTACTAGTGTTAACAAGAATCAACTTCGGTTCAGTTCTAAGTGCACCCAGAAGTAGTGTTAAATTGCAAATAAGTAATCGCCCATTCCAAGGCACCTTAAGTAATATATTGACTAAACTGCGGTTAACTACACTATACTCTAACACGCCACATTTAATATCATTAGTAATGCTCGTTAAGTTAATGGGCCTTACTAAGGGGCCCTCAATATGAATGTAGGCAGTATACGGGGATACTGCGGAGACTTGAATATACGATTGGGAGTTAACCATACTTTGCATTAAGGCTAATATTACGGCTACCAATACGGTAATCATTGATTATCCCGTTAATGTTGGTTTTTAAACCTTAATATATGGTTACTTATTTATAATTTAATAATATATAGGCATTAACATATGGTTAACTTCAATGATGATTTTAACCTAGTAAATCTTAACGAAGTTGCTGATTACCTAGGCAATGCTTTTAACCTCATGGTTAGTGGAAGCATAATGAGCCTACTCTATAAGTCTTACCTATACGTATCTGTGGAGTGTGATATGAATTATGATAAGTATGACGATGGTGGACGTAGGTATGTGCCATGCATCTTCAAGCTCACTAGGCCTATTGCTCGAAAAGTATCATTAACGCTAGGTGATTACACCAATAGACTACTTGGTGAGGGCAACAAGATTGTAAATGTGAGGGTTATTAATGATGCTGAACTAGACGTGAGGATTTACGCTGATGCAATGAAGAAGGGCTACACAACTGGGGAATTAGTGGATAGGTTAATGGGCGTGGTAGAGGGCTACATGTACTGCGCCTAGATCATTGCCTCAATGAACAGTACCTTCAATTGCAGGATACAGTAATAGTCTCATGGCTTAAGGATTAATTCATACCCTTAATTAAGCTTGCAAGGAGCCTAATACCCTCCTCAATCTTCTCAGCCTTAATAGCACCAATGCTTAACCTTGCTACGTCTGAGGGGTTGTAGTTAATGAAGAATTTCCTGGCCGGTACATAGGTTAACCCAGCCTTAGATGTAGCCCTAAGTAACTTCTCAGCATTCACACTTAGCCTAACTAATGCGTAGAACCCGCATGTTGGCGTAAACTGTAGGGAATTAGGCATGTACCTATCCAGGGCGTTGATAAGGATTTTAAGCTTCTCATCATAGACCTTCCTTGCTTTATCCAAGACTTTACCCACTACGTTGTTTTTGAGAAGTGTATAGACGATTAATTGAGTTAGGGTTGATGTAGCGAAGTCGTGCTGTTCAAGCCTCTCCAAATGCCCCCTAAGCCAATTAGGAGCAACAATGAAGCCTACCCTAAGCCCTGGGCCAATTACCTTAGAGAACGTACCCACGTAAATAACGCTACTATGCATTGCCCTAAGCGGCCTTGGTGCTTTTAATGAGAGTACAGTGTATGGATCATCCTCAATTATTAAGAAGTCCCTCTCCTCAATCGCCTTAATTAATTCCCTTCTACCATCCTCACTCATGCAGACGCCGGTTGGGTTATGGCAATTGGGTATTGTGTATACGACATCCCCCTCCTTAATCATTTTAACTAATTCACCAGTTAACATCCCCTCATTACTAATGGGTACACCAGTAACTTTAGCCCCCTGGAACCTAAATGGTGCAAGAGTCTCGTAGAAAGTTGGATCCTCCACGTAAACTCTAACACCCCTCCTAATCAGTAATTGAGTTAGTAGCTTAATGGCGTGCTGAGCACCACTAGTTATTACTATACTCCTCCAGTCAGCATCAATACCTAGGTACTCCCTAAGGTACCTAGATGTCTCAATCCTAAGTTCCCTTAACCCACCAGCCCCAGGGTAGGATAAGGCGCTTGAACCATACTCAGTCAACACATTTTCAGCAGCCTCCTTAACCTCAGTAATTGGTATTAGGCTTGGGTCAGGTGAACCACTGGCGAAATTGTAGACAACACCCCGTTTACTTAACCTACTGGCTAGCTCAACAGGCGACCAATCAACCCTAGGTAACTTAATTTTAACCATTGAAACCACGCCAGCGCCAGCTTTAATTGCATTAATGGTCAGGGAATTGACTTGAAAAACTATTAAATAAAAAGCCTAATTAAGACTCATGCGGGTCTGCGTCATAGGGTTAGGGAGAATGGGTAGGGGTATTGCAGTGAACTTATCGAGAAAAGGACATGAGGTCCTAGGTTTCGATATTGATCCTAACGCTGCAAGTAAGCTCAGCGGTAGTAACGTAATAGTGACTAGTGACATGCTTAAGTGCCCTGAGGGCGCTGATTACGTAATTATTGCAGTGCCGACAGGTAAGGAGTCAATAAGCGTAATTAATAGTATTGCTGGGGTTGTTAAGGGAACAATACTGGATACCACAACAATGAGCCTTAGTGAACTGAAGGATGCACTTAAGGTTGTAGAGGAAAGGGGATTAAGGTACTTATCAGTCAGGCTTGAGAAAGGGCCTAGAGAGGCTGAGAGAGGGGAACTTATCCTATATGTGGGTGGTGATGAGGAATTATTTAAGGAATCAAGCAGTATCCTAAGCCAAATAGGTACACCAGTGTACGTTGGTAACCATGAGCAAGCCACAGCACTTAAACTAATAAGCAACGTAATATTAACAGCAAATGCAGTAATACTGGCCGAAGTATCAGCAGTCATCCGTAAACTCGGAATGGATCCAGACACCGTAGTTAAGGCATTATCAATGGGCGGCTCTGATTCAGCTCAATTAAGGGCTAGACTACCATGGATGCTTAAGGGTAATTACGGCGAATCCTTCTCACTGAGACTTGCCAGGGATGTTATTGATAAGGCCCTTGAATACGCACAATCCATGGGCATTCAACTACCCATAACAACCCTCATAGATGAATTACTCAGGATTGCTGAAGCGGCTGGATACGGTTCAAAAGACTTCTCTGAAATAGCAGAAATGCTTAAGGTTAATGAAAGAAAACTTTAAGGCAAGAAATATTGGAATCTAAAATATCTACAACACCGCACTAAGAGAGAAATAAATATTTATTTTTTGATTTAGGGTTGTTTTGTTTATCTTCTTCTTAGTGCTATTATTGCTGCTGTGGCTGCTACTATAATCACTATGATTACTATGCCTATTACTAGTGTTGTGCTTACTA